>CAZILN010000093.1:0-7487 GCA_964540005.1 uncultured Bacteroidaceae bacterium
TTTCACGGGAGCGCATTTCCTTCATTGCTTTCCAGATGGAATATTCCGGAATATCTTTAACATCCAGTTTCTGGTATATGCCGACAGCATTATTAATTGCCGACATCATCTCTGGTTGGGTTATATTCTTGATGGTTTCAAGGATAATAACAATATTATCAGCCAGTAACCTTGCATCTTCAGCTGTATAATGGGAGATAATGTTATCAATGATGGTGGAGAGCTCCCTGAAAAACTCAAAATACCCCTTCTGTTCCAGTTCGTGCATCTTTTTAATGAAATCTATGATAACTTCCCTGGCTACAGGACCCATATCCTGCATCAGGTCATGCGCACTTTCCAGGGTGGTAAGAATGTATGCAAACTTATCAATATTTTTTATAAGCTTGAATATCAGGTGCTTAATATCGTCAACATTAAGCTCAATACCCTGGTTATCCAGCTCTGCAACCGTTGATTTAAATGCATCTTTGCCAATTACTGACAGGTCGGCAACCAGGTCATCCATCCTCTGGCTCCTGAGTTTTTGTTGTACAGCACACTCCTGGATGATATCAAGTTTCTGGTTGATCTCATCTATTTGTTTCTGTATGTCTTTATCAGCCATGATTTTTTATTTAAGAGCTTGGATTATAATTGTTTCCCGGCCATAGACATCTCGGATTCGATAGGAAGTTCTTTACCCCTTAAAAGAATGTGCCAATAAATCCAGCGGAACAGTACCTTGCCATAATGATTCATTTTAGTATTCTGCAGGAGGCCGAATGGTCCTATGCCAGGAAGGGGGAAGTTCCCCGGTAGGGGTTCAGTATCGTAGTTAAAATCAATGATGGATCCCTTTCCAAACCCCGTCTCAATATAGCAGTTGGAGTGACCGTCAAATTTTGCTTTAAGGGGCCTTCCTTCAATAGCACTGAGGAAATTCTCGTAAAGTACATCGGCAGCGAAATGGACCACAGAACCGGCTTTTGATGTCGGAATATTTGCTGCATCCCCCAGGATAAAGACATTTTCAAATTTCTCGGATCTCAGGGTATATTTATCGGTAGGAATGAATCCCAGGTCATCACCCAGCCCGCTTCTTTCAATTACTTCACTGCCCATATTGACAGGTACAATGGTAAGCAGATCAAAATCAACTTCATTCTCATCATAGGAAACCAGTTTCTTATTATCATTATCAATATGTTCAATGTAGAAATCCGGAATAACTTTAATATTCTTCTCCTTCATCAGATCTCCAAGCATTTTCGATGTACGTGGTTTTGTAAAGGCACCTGGAAGCGGGGTAACATATTCAATCTCCACCTTATCCCTGATCCCGATCTCTGTGAAATAGTGATCAGCCAGGAAAACAAATTCAAGGGGAGCGACCGGACATTTAATGGGCATCTCGCACAGGGCCATTACCATTTTCCCGCCTTTCCAGTTCCTGATGAATTCATGCAGGGCCATGGCACCCTCAACGGTGTAAAAATCAAAAATGTTCTTATACCAGAGTTTGTCCTGTAAGCCCGGTGTTTCTTCAGGCACTGTCCTGGTACCGGTGGCTATGATCAGGTAATCATACACCAGGATGGTACCGCCATTCAGCATCACTTTATTGTTGTCCGCATCTATGCGGTCAATGCTGTTGTAGACAATATTAACCCCGGGAGGGATGAAATCGGCTTTGGGCTTGATGACATCCTGTTTCTTATAAATACCGAAAGGGATGAACAGGAAACCAGGCTGATAGTAATGTTCTTTTACCTGGTCAACAATGGTGATATCCCACTCTGATCTGTCGAGTACTTTTCGAAGTTTATTGACCATAATGGTACCACCGGTACCGGCGCCAAGTACAACTAATTTTTTCATTTAATGGATATAATATGTTAGAGAAATACAGTCTGAAATTTGGTGGCACAAAGATATAAGAATCATACGAACTATTATAAATATATAACATATTATATATAATAATAACTAAATATTTGAATAAATTACTATGATTATGGCTAAAGGCTTGTTATATAAAACTCAGAAAGAGAAAAAAGGGATTCGGATATCAGATCAGCCGTTTATGGTATCCCTTATCCGTTTGGCGAAGTTTGAAGCAAAGATGAATTCGTTAAGATGTTTATTGTCGGTACTCAGGATCTCGTGCTTGGTACCTTCCCAGTATTTGATTCCCTGGGAGATAAATATAACCTTATCTCCGATTTCCATAACTGAATTCATATCATGGGTATTGACAATGGTGGTGATCTGAAATTCTTCAGTAATCTCTTTTATGAGGTTATCTATGACAATAGCTGTCGGGGGATCAAGTCCCGAGTTGGGCTCATCACAGAACAGGTATTTCGGATTCATTGAAATTGCCCTTGCAATGGCTACTCTCTTTCGCATTCCACCGCTTAATTCGGCAGGGTATAATTTATTGGATTCCTGCATATTCACATGCTGCAGACAGAAATTCACACGCTCAAGCTTTTCCTTAAAGCTTTTATTAGTGAACATATCAAGGGGATACATAACATTTTCTTCCACTGTGGAAGAATCAAAAAGGGCTGCACCCTGGAAAAGCATTCCGATTTCCTGGCGGATTACCTGTTTTTCTTTGAATTTCATTTTATTGAATACTCGCTCGTTGAACAAGATGTCGCCTTCATCCACTTCAAGCAGACCAACAATTGATTTTAGCAGAACAGTTTTACCGGAGCCGCTTTTCCCAATGATCAGGTTGGTCTTGCCCTGTTCAAAAACAGCGGAGATGTTGTCAAGGACAAGATTGTTTTCAAATGATTTTGATACATTCCGTACTTCAATCATAACAGGATCAATTGGGTGAGTATAAGGTTAAATAACAGGACCACTATACTGCTATAGACCACTGCCCTGGTAGATGCTTTACCCACTTCTACGGATCCGCCTTCTACAAAATAACCATGGTAGGATGAGACCGAGGAAATGATGAATGCAAATACGATTATTTTTTTCATGGCATAAGTAAAGTAATGCGGATAGAATACATATTGTATACCATAAATGTAATCCTGTGGTGTACAGATGTCAGTAAGGATACTTATTACATAACCTGCGAATATCCCAACAATCAGGCTGAGTATGCATAACAGAGGGAAGAAGAGTACGGAAGCAATTATTTTAGGGAGGATCAGGAAAGATGCTGAATTCACCCCCATGATCTCGAGTGCATCAATTTGTTCGGTTACTCTCATGGTCCCTATCTCAGAAGAGATGTAGGAACCGACTTTGCCGGCCAGTATCAGGGCTACCATTGTGGGGGAGAATTCGAGCAGGAGGCCGTCACGGACGGCCACGCCGATAAGATATCTTGGCAGAAAGGGACTTTCAATATTATTTTCAACCTGGATAGTTATTGCTGCGCCTACAAAGGTTGATATGACGACAACAATACCCACGGAATTGATGCCAAGGTTTTCCAGCTCTTTCATTATCTGCCTGTAATACATCCTGATCTTTTCTGGCCAGGAAAAAACCTTAAACATCAGCTGGAAATACCTTCCTATGTGAAATAAATACCGCATAATACTATTTTCTACGGATGAGTAATAATCTTCTTTCTGAAAAATTACCTCTTGAGAGCAAATTTAAACTTTTTAAAAGGTAAATTACTAATAAATTGAGATATTGCCAGGACTAGCGGCAGAGATATCCTTCCGGGGATAAAAATGAGGTAATTAATAATTTAATCTGTACTTTTGCATTCCAGAAAAAAAGCGAATGGATTCCAATAATTATTGTATAATCATGGCGGGCGGTGTTGGCAGCCGTTTCTGGCCTTTGAGCCGTTCATCCAAGCCAAAGCAATTTCTTGATATTCTGGGAACGGGTTCTTCACTGCTCAGGCAGACATTTGACCGGTTCGTACAAATCATCCCGGCAGAAAATATCTTGATTGTAACCAGTTCGGTTTATGGCGATATTGTCATGGAGCAGATACCAGAGATGTCCGAAGAGAATATACTGCTGGAACCGTTGAGGAGAAATACGGCTCCTTGTATAGCCTATGCCAGTTATAAGATCAAGAAAAAAAATCCTGATGCCAGGATAGTTGTAGCCCCTTCTGATCATCTGATCATTAAGGAGAGTAAATTTCTGAAAGTGGTTGAGAAAGGCCTTGATTTTGTTGGAAGTGAAAATGCATTGCTGACTCTGGGGATTACTCCCAGTCGGCCTGAAACAGGTTATGGATATATACAGGTCAACGGGGATGCCCCGAAACCAACCAAAGAACGTTCAATCAGTCCGGTTAAGACCTTTACTGAAAAGCCGGATATGAAAATGGCCAGGGTTTTTCTTGAAAGTGGTGAGTTTTACTGGAATGCAGGGATCTTCTTCTGGTCACTCGAATCCATTCTCAATGCACTGCAACGATACCTCCCGGAGGTTGATTCCATTTTTTCAGAAATGAAGGGAGTTTATAATACAAACAGGGAGAAAAAATATATTGCCGAAGCCTATGCCGGTTGCAAGAACATATCGATTGACTACGGTGTAATGGAAAAAGCTGCGAATGTCTATGTACTTACTTCTGATTTCGGTTGGTCAGATCTAGGGACCTGGGGATCATTATATGAACAGAAAAAGAAGGATAAGGCAAAAAATTCCATTACGGGGGAAAACGTAATGTCCTATGATCTGAAGAACTGTTTCGTAAACTTACCGGATGATAAGCTGGCTGTTATACAGGGATTAGATGATTTCATTGTTGTGGAATCGGACGGGATCCTTCTTATATGCAATAAGAAGGAAGAACAGAAGATAAAAAACTTTGTCAACGACGTGCGCCTGCAAAAAGGCGAAGACCATATATAAAAAAACCGCCCCGGGTTCTTCAGGGCGGCCTATCTTTTTTTTTTTATACCTCTATAAAATTCTTTGGATTTAATTGTTAATAGTAGTTGCCTGACATCATGAAATTATGTAGCAACTACTATTAACAATTAATATTCCCAAAGATCATGCTCGTAAATGAAGATCTCATTCTTGATGCGTTCCGCCTCAAACATCAGATCCATACCATCCGAATAATCTCTGATTCCCCGGTTATTATATACATTTGATTCCTTGTATATGAAAGAACTGAAACGCCGTTGCACGAACAGGTCATCAAAAGAGGTGGGTTGCGCATCATTGTTCCTGTTGAAACAAAAATTCCTGGAAAAATAGTAACGGATTTCAGGGTAATAAATCCAGAACAAGGGCTGTCGAAGAATGGTACCTGTTTTTTCATACAATTGTGTTCCTTGATTTAATACCTCTTCGGGTTCGATCATAACAGGACAAATTCCTAAGATCCTGACCTTCATCATGGAATACCTTTTGTCAAAGAACCATTTTTCTTTTAAATACAGGCGGGTGATATTTGCAACTTTATTAGGCAGAATACCCCAACCAGTTGTATCGGTAACAGCCTGTCCCGTTATGGAATCCCTGTAGGTTACACGGATATAATCTCCTAATTCTGAGATTGCTTCATCTGTACTGAGTGGTTTTGCAAATTCATACTCATGATTATATAGAGTAGGGGCATACGCATATACGAGATGTTCCGGTTCCGGATTCTGCAGAACCTCTAAAATGAGATTTACCAGGTTTTTTCTGTCTCCGATGTTCTGAGTTGGAAAATATAGCGGATGATTCATCTTTTCTCTCAGGTTGACTTCCCTCCAGATGGTTTTTTCCCAGGTCACATCTGCTTCTCTCACAAATGGATAGGGTATGGGATTTTTCTGTGGTATATGCTCTTTGGCATACACCTCGTCTTTCTCAACAAGATCAAGGGCCTGCGCCATGAGCATTGTACTTGCGAATCCCCATATGATCATGCAGGTTGCTACTGTTGTGATGAGCTTTTTCATTCTATCTACGGTTTTATTTTTAACGCTTCATTACTGAAAGATTTGGTAGTTCCTGTTCTTTCCCGTCAGGTCCTACTACCTTAATATTTGTAAATGTAAGGTATTGCCCGGAAGGTATAAGATTTATTGCATTCCTGATCTGTGGTGTAAAATCACCATTTGATGCAGGCAGTGGTTGGATGTTCACCCCTACTTTATTGATAAAAGTCATACCGGTGATCCTGAATTCAACATCGAACTTAAACCAGTCAGGCATTGATACTTCGATCCCAAGTTCCCCCTGGATTTCTGCCCTAGTTACAGCACCAAACGATTTTCCTGCCAGTGTAGCAGACGGGGGAGGCAGTGGATCCACCCTGAAGGGTACGTCTCCAAGCTTTCGCCTGGATCCGCTGGAATTGTCATATACACTCACTATGCATTCGGCAACCTTTGAAGGGACAACAATATATGATCCACCGGAACCTTTGATTGTTCCATTGCTTACGGTTGCAGAGATATTCTCGCGCTCCGTTCCGGGGGCTGATATCTCAACAGGGTTGTCCAGGGTATGGTAAAAGACATTCATAGCCGTAGGTGATACGATAACGGCAGGAGGGGCGACCCGGTACTCGCTATGAAAAGGCTTATTGGTAAAAGTACCATCATCCCTTTTCAGGCTAATGATCCCCCGGTAGGATTTGAAGCCGGTGGTGGTGGTTGAGGACGTATTTACCTTATGTATCCCTCTTCCTCCCCGTACAGGCAGGCTGTCATAATCCCTTCCAAATTCACCTTTCATAAAATACTCAACCATGCCCTCATCATTAACAGTCGAATCATAATCCCCAAGGTATATGATAGGTTGCTGGGTGGTATCACGGGCGGCAATGAATATTTCGGCATTATAATCGCCACCCCGGATAATATAATTTGTCTCGGTCAGTACCACCGATTCAAGGTAATTGAATTTGAAAGCCCCGGCGTCAATCTGTGAATACAGGTACCTGATAGCGTCAGATTCGGCGTTCCGTATGTCGGACTGCATTTTTGAAAGGAGGGTGATATCCGCAACCATAGGATTGTGTTCGAAATGCTCCTGTTGCCAGCTCTGGGCACCATGCTCATCACTGATCGGGGGGTCATGAGTGTCCAGGATTGATTCTATGGAAGTAACTACTTCTTCGGCGTCTTCATCCACGATGGACAGCAAGTACTCCCTGAAACCTTCGATGGCCGATCTCAGATCGTTGGCTTTGCCATCCTGTGCTGCCCCGATAAGGTACTCATCAGCCTTGGTGGCGTCATCCTTGGCTGCAATTAAATGTGCATCTACTTCATTGTCTTCTGAGTTGAGAGCTTTCGCATCTTCGCCATCAACTCTTTTAACGATTTCAATTTTCAGTTCCTGGATGAAGTTGTACAATTCGTTTGATTGCCTTCTGACCTCTTCGGCCTTGGCTTTCCAGGGCCCGGCCTTGATCTCGTTTTCGGCTGCGGCAATATCAAACTGGTCATAGTAGATGTCATTCTTGACAACGAAATTTTCAGTGGTTTTAACCAGGCCATGGTCGACAATAGCAAAAGCCTCAAGAACATCCTTGGAAACATTAAGCGCGA
>CAZILN010000094.1:0-2218 GCA_964540005.1 uncultured Bacteroidaceae bacterium
TTTATATCTTTAATAAAACCATTCGCGAAGCCTGACAGGGCACTGGATGGCAATGAATAAGAAACAGATAATTCCCGCAATTTCAGATATGTCGCATCTTCAACCCAGAAAGTGTTAAAACTGTTGACATCATAGAATGCCTTATAGTAAGGTATCGTTTTCTTTTCATTTTCCGCTTTATCAAACTGATCCATCATCCCGTGTCTGTTATCCCTCGTAAGCCACTGTGCAGATTTATTGTAAAGGTCTCCATGGTGCTTGTATGACCATAACATGTACAGTCCGAATCCCTTATATGTGAGGTTTGTAACCATGCCAAGTTTGAAATCCGGGTTGGTATCCCCGATCTTATCAAACAGGTCATTTCCATCTTCATCCTGTACCTTGAAGGGAGCTTCATATACAGTTCCTTCTGTGCCTTTAACAATCACATAACCATCGGAGTTAACCGTGTAAGAACTGATGCTGGTTTCATCATACCAGGTAGAGGCGTCGTCTTCTTCGGCTAACTGATCAGCCATCTGATCCAGGCTGGTTACCCAGCTGTATCCGTACATAACGCCGAATACTTCACCTTCACGGATGTAGAAACATTTGTTGGCTTCCTGGCCCTGAGGACCTGTCTGGAACGGAGGAATAGGAAGCTCCGTGATTTCGGCGTGGATCTTGTCGAATATAAAATTAACATTAAGAGTCAAATCACTGCGCCTTACAACCTGTGTTCCTAAAGTAGCTTCCCAGGTCTTTGCTTCAAGAGAACCTACATTCTGTATTTGTGAAGGCCACCCTCCGTACTGAACGGCCAATGGCACGGTCATAATATTATTTGAAGTATTGCTCTGGGCGCGAACGACTTCAAGATCAAAACGATTTGCGAAAGCCACATTTAAGCCAACTTCTACTTCTGTAGTAAGTGAAGGCTTAAGATCCCTGTTTCCAAGCTGGGATTTTGTAGCGGTACCCGATGAAATTGACATAACTTCGTACTGAGCTGAGAAGCCGGGTCTTTGACCTGCAGTACCATAAGCAGCCCTGATTTTAAGTTCCTGAATACCGGGGATGGTAATATCTTCGGAAATTCTCCAGGCACCTGACACCCTGTAGTAGGGATTCCACCTGGCG
Organism: uncultured Bacteroidaceae bacterium; assembly: GCA_964540005.1. Classification (GTDB taxonomy): domain Bacteria; phylum Bacteroidota; class Bacteroidia; order Bacteroidales; family SM23-62; genus CAZILN01. The sequence goes on from CAZILN010000094.1 coordinate 1,123, forward strand.
TCTTCCCCGAAGAGGGATGAACCGTCATATCGGACCATACCATCAAAAATATACTTGTCCCGATAATCCAGGTAAAGGATACCGAAATAGTTTTTGGCTATAACACTTCTCTTGTAGCTGGTAGTACTGGTATTCCCGCCTATAGCATCCAGTGAGGGAACATCTCCCATGGTAAAGTCATAACCTGTAGTCTGATTGCTTTCATAATCAACACTTTCATATAAGTAGCTGATTCTTGCCCTTGTATTGAAATCACCTAATCTCTTGTTGAAGTTTACAGTACCCTGGGCATTCTGAGAGAACAATCTCGACTGAAACAGGGATAGATAACCCTGAGAATAAACTGGTCCTGCACCACCGCGTGTCCATGTGTCATACGGGGAATACTGATTGTTATCTATTCCGGTATTCTCGAAGGCATACTTTCCTTCAATATTAAGGAAACTGGTTAACCTCCATTTAGCACTATAGGTTCCGAGGACACGGTTCCTGGTATTATGGTCCTTTTGTTTATACAACAGGTAAACCGGGCTGTCGGTAGTGTTATCCCATTCGTTAGGAATAAGCAGGTAAGGCTGTCCGTCAGGATTGTCCTGGTTGAAATCAACATCCGGAGCAGTCAGCAACAGGTCAAAGAAAACACCACCGTTATATTTGCTGTCTCCTCCCGGGTCCTGAGTAAAGGACTTAACATAAAGATTGGATGCTGAAAGGGTAATATTATCTGTTAACCTGTGGTCGACATTCAACCTGAAGGAGTTCCTCCTGTAACCATCCGTTTCAATCAGGAGTCCGGATTGATTGGAATTTTCAAAAGAAGTAAGGAAGTTGGTCTTGTCCATATTCGAACCAACCGACAGGTAATTGGTATAAAATGCATTACCCGCGAACATATCCGCTTCATGATCAAAAGTCTTGGCATATGGATTATCCATGTACTGATCATCCTCAAGATAACGGGCGCCCGAATATCCGCCTTCAGTGCCCTCATAATCAGCCGGATAGGTAACTCCATCGTACTTTGTGAAATCAAATGAGGCCTGGTCGTCTGCCAGCACAAAGGCATGATGTGTGGACAGATCATACTTTTTTGCCA
>CAZILN010000095.1:0-29848 GCA_964540005.1 uncultured Bacteroidaceae bacterium
CATCATTTTATGAAGGAGGTGCCTGAGGATACCCTCCTGATCACTGCAGACACAATAGTATGGCTCAATGATCGTGTTATCGGCAAACCGGTTGACAGGACAGATGCCGTCAGGATCCTTAAAGAACTTTCAGGATCGGCACATGAAGTGATTACCGGTGTCTGTTTGAGTTCCGGTAAGAAAAAATATACATTCACCGCCTCTTCTCTTGTGTATTTCTCTGAACTGACTGAAACTGAAATCAATTATTATATTGATCATTTTAAACCCTTTGATAAAGCAGGGGCATATGGCATACAGGAATGGATTGGGTATATAGGCATTGAAAAGATCGAGGGATCCTATTTCAATGTAATGGGACTGCCGGTGCAGAAACTCTACGCCGAGCTTAAGAAGTTCGCAGGCAAATAAATTCGCAAATTACAGATTCGAAAGAATAAGGTTCGCAAGAATAAGTTCGAAAGTTATGAATATAAAGAGAGCAGTAATGATCTGGCTGGGGGCAATGCTTATAAACATCAGCCTGCCGGCTGAAGAAGGCATGTGGATGCCCTTGTTTCTTGAGGCACTGAATATTGAAGACATGCAGGATAAGGGATTACGATTAAGTGCCGGGGATATTTATGACATTAATAATTCAAGCCTTACCGATGCTGTTGTCATTTTCGGCCGGGGATGCACGGGAGAGTTGATTTCTGATAAAGGGCTGGTAATTACCAACCATCATTGCGGACTGGGGTATATACAATCACATTCTTCCCTGGCCAATGATTATATAACAGATGGTTTCTGGGCAGCCGCTGCTGAGGATGAACTGCCCAATCCCGGACTGACCGTTACCTTTCTCAAAGGGATAGAAGATGTAAGCTCACTTGTACTCGAAGGAACGGATCCGGGTACCGATGATGCTCTGCGTACCGGTATTGTGCAGGCCAATATCGATTACCTGAGCGACAGCGTAAGCACGGTATCAGGCATGCAGGTGGAGATCAAAGCGTTTTATTACGGGAACGAATATTATATGTTCCTTTATGAGGTGTTCAGTGATGTCAGGCTGGTCGGGGCTCCTCCTTCTTCCATAGGGAAGTTCGGCGGTGATACGGATAACTGGATGTGGCCCCGGCATACAGGGGATTTTTCCCTTTTCAGGATCTATGCGGATTCTGAAAACCGTCCGGCTGAATATTCTCCTGATAATGTCCCCTACAGGCCTGAGGTTCATCTGCCGGTCTCCCTTAAGGGATTTGACATGGATGATTTTACCATGGTTTGCGGGTATCCCGGCAGTACATTTCAGTTTCATACCTCGCATGGCATCAGGCAGATGACAGAAAAGACGGTTCCTGCAAAGATCAGGGTCAGGACTGAAAGGATGAATATTATGCAGTCAGCCATGGATGCCGATGCGGGTGTTCGTATAAAATATACCTCCAAGTTTGCCCGGGTGACCAATGCATGGAAAAAATGGATAGGTATGCTGCGTGGCCTGGAAAGACTGGATGCCCTGGACCGGAAAATCGAAGCCGAGCAGAGCTTTCAGGAGTGGGCCGACAGGACAGAGCAGGGCAGGCAGGAATACGGATCTCTGCTCAAGCATTTTGACAGCCTCTATACCGAACTGGATGCTTACATACTGGCCAGTGATTATGAAAGGGAAATAGTGCAGGCCATAGAACTGTTCGGATTGATATCGGAGCTCTCTGAAACATATTTCACATACCTTGAGATTGGTGAGGATACAGGGTTGGAGTATAATCCCGATCCGGAAACCTTAGCCGGCATTCAGCGGTTTTTTAAAGATTATTATGAGCCAGTTGACAGGCAGATATTTGCTTCCCTGATTAAGATCTATCTTGAGGACCTTCCATCAGCATTTCATCCGGAATACCTGAATTCACTGCTGAAAAAAAACAAGGGTGATCTCAAAAATGTGGCTGATTATATTTTCAGGAAGTCTGTGTTTACCAGGGAGGATGAACTTACTTCCCTGTTTACCAGCCTCGACAAGAAGACAATAAAGACCATAGGGAAGGACCCTGCATTTATACTGTACATGCAACTGAATTCAAAGCTGGTGCTGGCGGCTTTTAACACATACCGTATCAACCTCGAGCTGGATCATGCATACAGGAAATATGTCAGGGGTCTGAGGGAGATGGAACAGGACCGGCGGTTTTACCCGGATGCTAATTTTACCATGAGGATCACATATGGAAAGATAGATGATTACAATCCAAGGGATGCCGTTAATTATAAATATTATACTACTCTGGATGGCATCATGGAAAAGGACAATCCGGACATATATGATTATGACGTTCCCGGGAAGTTGAAAGAACTATACAGGGAAAAGGATTATGGGAGATACAGCACGAATGATACCATGCATGTATGTTTCATTGCCAGCAATCATACCTCGGGAGGTAATTCCGGTTCACCGGTGCTGAATGCAGACGGGGAACTGATAGGTGTGAATTTTGACAGGAACTGGGAAGGGACAATGAGCGATTATATGTATGATCCGGACCAGTGCAGGAACATAAGCCTCGATATAAGGTACGCCCTGTTCATCATTGATAAATTTGCCGGGGCCGGTCACCTGGTGGAAGAAATGACCCTTGTTGAATGATTTGACTGAATCAGCAATTTTTAAACACTTTCAGAAATGAACAACGAATTAGGTATCCTGACTCTCTCGGCAGCTTCTCTCGGATTTATTCATACGGTACTCGGACCGGATCATTACCTTCCCTTTATCGTTATGTCCAAAGCCAGGGGCTGGTCAGTCTTTAAGACCGGTTGGATCACTGTCCTTTGTGGGATAGGCCATGTGGGTAGTTCCATACTACTGGGCGTTATTGGACTATCGGTTGGTTTTGGGATTTCCAGGCTGAACGGGATTGAGGGGTTCCGTGGGAACCTTGCTGCATGGCTGCTGGTACTTTTTGGCGCTGTCTATGGAGTATGGGGAATTTACCGTATTTACAGGAAAAAGCCACATAAACATATTCATTTGCATGAAGACGGTACCGCACATGTGCATGACCATACCCATGCAGAAGAACATGACCATGTTCACAGCAAGAATATTACTCCCTGGGTCCTGTTCACTATCTTTGTGCTGGGTCCATGTGAATCAATTATACCTTTCCTTATGTACCCGGCCGCAGACAGCAGTACCTGGGGGATTGTCCAGGTAGCCCTTGTGTTCTCTTTAACTACCATACTTACCATGCTGGGCATCGTCATCCTTGCCTCTTACGGTCTGCGATTTGTTCGCCTGGGCAGGCTTGAAAAGTATACTCACCTGATTGCCGGTGTTACCATTCTTCTGAGCGGCCTGGCAATATTGTTCATGGGGCTCTGAGCCATCGGATGAACCGATCCGATGAACCGATCCGATGAACCGATCCGATGAATCGATCCGATGAACCGATCCGATGAACCGATCCGATGAATCGATCCGATGGCTAGGTCAGGTTTATGAATTCATAGGAGTTTCCCGAGCTGTCAAGAAACCTGGTAAAATCACTGAAACTGATCACCAGGGTTGCCGTATTGATGTTGGGATGGAAGCTTAATCTTTCGGCTTTCCGGAGTTTTTCATCTATGAAGATGCGGACGTGTTTGTCTGTATCGTTTATCAGGCCGAAGGGAGTCACAGAACCGGGAGTCAGTCCCAGGTATTTCGCCAGTCTCTTATCCGAGGCCAGGCTCAGTTTACCCTGTTTCAGTAATTGCTCCAGGTCACGAATGGCCAGCTTGTTAAGATGGTCGATGATCACAAGATAATGCCTGTTTCCTTTATGGTTCCGGAAGAAAAGATTCTTACAATGCGTGGAAACAATATCCTTCCAGTGTTCAAGAGCTGCTTCCACAGTCGGGGCGGCAGGATGCTCATGGTATTCAAAGCTGATCCCCAGGGTGGCCAGGTGCTCATATAATCGCGGATCTCCATTCATGTCATTCCTGGTTCATGAACCGTTCCTCTTTTAAGCGGTTAATACGCCCTTCCACATATTCATAAATGGCCTGTATCCTTTCATCTTCCTCGGTATTCTGGTTTGCTTCCCTGGAATACCTGAGAAAACCCTCGTAAAATGTGATGGCATTGTTATAATCTTTCAATCCGTTATCATATATCTGTGCGACGAAAAGGAAGATCAGGTAGTCTTTTTTATTTATGGAATATGCACTCTGATAATAATTGATAGCTGTTTGAAAATTATGAAGCACATTATTCAGTTCAGCCAGGTCAATGTACACTTTCCTGAGATCGGCGGAATCGGGCATCATCAGGTATACAGTCTTTTCCAGTAACTTAAGGCCCTCTTCTTCACGGTTACCGTACCTGCAGGCATTTGCCAGGAAGTAGGTCGTTTCGGCATCAAGACTGTCCAGGTTATGGGCCCGGAAGAGGTATCTCTGGGCATTGTTGTAATCCTTCATCTTGTAATAACACAGTCCCAGGTACTTATTCACAAAGCTTGAGCTTGTATCACTGGCATTGAGGTATTGAAAATCATTTATGCCCGAAGGGAAGTCTTCCCTCAGATAATAGATGTACCCTTGCAGTTTCCTCAGTTCTGTATAGGCTGAATCAATTAGAAGGCTTGAGCTGGCGATATAGAGGCTTCTGTTCAGGTCCTTTTTGGCGAGGTACAGGTTGGTCATGTATGTTGCCATTAGAAGGTCATTCGGATTCAGTGAATTGGCCCTCCGGTAAAATTCCAGGGCCATGTCAACACTGTCCAACAGCTGGTAGCAGCGCCCGGCCTGTTTATAATAATAATAGTTCATGTTATCCATGCTCAGCAGGTCCAGGAATTGATCGAGTGCCTTGCCGTAATAGCCCATGCTCCGGTAGAGGGTCCCCAACTGAACCTTGGAAGCTATATGGGTGGAATCGATCTGCAGATATTCTTCATAGCTGTGAATGGCCTCCTTTATCCTGCCCAGCCGTTCGTAGGTCCGGCCAATAGTAAAGACAATCCCGGGATTCAGGCTGTCCAGTTCCCTAACCCTCAGGAAATCATCCAGGGCCCGCTCGAAACGTGACAGATCGAAGGATGCGAGTCCACGCAGCCTGTGCAGTTCAGCATCAATAAGGTTATTCTGCTCCAGGGAATCAACCAGGGCGCATACCTGAACAAACTGGTTCGTTGAATACAGGTCTTTTGCAAGTTGGTGAACTTCAGTTGTTTGTGCATAGGCTCCGGAACCGGCCACGAGAATAAGTATACTTAAGACTGAGATTTTCATAGCATTATATTGAGATCACAAAAATATAAAAAAACCTGTTATTTAAGCATCCTGCCAGTGAGTTCGGGATCCTCTCCTTCAGCAATCCCGGTAAGTAAGACCTTTTTCACAAGATTAGATTCCATATCATCGGATCTGAAGGTAACAGGCACATAAAGTTCTCCGTGTCCCCAGGCCTGTTTTTCCCGAAGTTTTTCGATAAGTACTTCCTGTGTCTTTCCGATCAGACCGGTACGGTACCTGATTTTGTTCTCCAGTGAGATCCGCCGCATTATTTCGGATCTCTCATTCTTGATCTTTTCCGGAACCTGTTCCGGCATCCGGTCGGCCCGCGTGCCTTTACGGCGCGAGTATTTAAAGGTATGAATATGGCTGAACCCTATGTCTTTTACAATAAGGCAGCTCAGATCAAAATCTTCCTGAGTTTCACCCGGAAAGCCAACAATAATATCTGTAGTAAGATTGAAATCCTTATGGCTGGCACGTATCCTGTCGATGACATCCCTGTATTCCCGGAGCGAATACATCCTGCGCATGCGCAGAAGGATCTTATCAGAACCGCTTTGCAGACAGAGGTGGAGATGGGGCATCAGCCTGGGATCATTAAAGAGGTCGATGAAGCCTTCGCCAAAACCATCGGGTTCCATGGAAGAGATCCTCAGCCTGAAATTGCCCGGGATCTTCAGTATCCCTTCAATAAGGGATTCAAAATTCGTTTCACCGTGCATGTACCGGCCTATGTTCACACCGGTCAGCACAAGCTCCTTATACCCGTAATCAAGCACCTGCCGGATATTATCCAGTATGTCCCCGGGCGGCCTGCTGAGGGCCTTACCTCTAACAAAGGGGACAATGCAGAAGGTGCAGTAATTATCACAGCCGTCCTGTATCTTAATGAGGCTGCGGGTGTGCAGTGTTGTATCAGCGGGTTTGTAAGCGAACACATCAGGCAGGTATTGTCCGGGATCAGTAAGCTCTCCTTTCAGGTGTGCTTCGGCAAGGGAAAAAACGGAGGTTTTGCGGTCGTTCTCTATGTAATAATCCGCCTGCAGCGTTTCTGCCAGTGTTCCCTTATGATTGTTAACCATACAGCCTGTAACGATCACCAGGGGCTCATTATCCTTCCGGGTAGCCTGGCTGATCAGGTTCCTGGACTTCCTGTCGCTCTGGCCGGTTACGGTACAGGTATTGACAATATAGACATCCGCCGGATCATTGAAGTCCACGATCCGGTAACCGGCAGCATGGAATTCTGAAACTATCGAATCGGTTTCAAACTGGTTGAGGCGGCAGCCCAGGGTTTTAAAGGCAACACTCCTGTTCATTTCCTGCTCATTTCCGGTTCACTGCTGTGAACCATGTTGCCTTCTACAGAAAAATCCGAGGATGAACTGACCCTGACATCGACAAAACTCCCAATAAGGCCGGTATCCTGTGAAGGGAAACGAATAATGATCCTGCCTTCTGTATGCCCGGAAAGATATCCTTTCTTGCGATCGGTCCCGGTAACCAGTACCCGGACCGTCCTGCCGATCATCCCTGAATTATAGGCGGAAGAATGGATCTTCAGCTGCTCGGTCAGTTTATGCAGGCGGTCTTTTTTTACCCGCAGGGGAATATCATCTTCCCACCTGGAGCTGGTGGCACCCGGCCTGGGGGAATATATTGCTATGTAAGCCATATTGAAACGGAATTCAGCCATGGCTTTCATTGAATTCCCGAACTGGGAATCATCTTCTCCGGTAAAACCGACAATGATGTCAGTAAATATTGTAGCCTGTGGTATCAGTCGCCTGATGGTTTTGATGATTTGCCGGTATTTCTCAAGATCATGGTTCCGGTTCATTTTAATAAGCACCTTATCATCGCCTGATTGCAGGGGCAGATGGACCTGCTTTGCCAGGCAGGAGTACCTGCTGATCACTTCAATCACCTCCTCTGTCATATCCCTTGGGTGGGGAGAGGTGAAGTAAACCCAGAATTCACGCCCCGACTCATTACCTATCCGTCCTATCCGTCCTAGCAGCTCTGCAAAGGAAATTTCATCCCTCTTCTTATCTCTCCCGTACGAATTGACATTTTGTCCCAGCAAAGTTATTGATTTATAGCCTCCGGATATCAGCAGGCGTATTTCTTCAAGGATCTCAGAAGAAGGTCTGGAAACTTCACGGCCCCTGGTGTAGGGTACGGCACAAAAGGTGCAGAACTTGTCACAACCGTTCTGTATTGGGACAAAGGCTTCAAATTCAGACTGGTATGTGGGCTGTACCCTCCAGAATTTCCGAATAGGGGCGGGGGCGACAGGAGCTATGTCTCCGGCTTCCACCGGTGAACCCACCCTGAAGAGGTCCAGGTCAACAGGTTTTGAATATTCCTCCCCGCCTGCCGTTGCAGTTCTGTCCTTTCGGGCTATGGCCGTGCGATGCTCAGTGGATTTATGGACAAGAGGTGTGACTACCCCGTATTGCCGGATCATTTCGTTAAAATCCGGTAATTCTTCCATGGTGAAGACCAGGTCGAATAACTTCAGGAATCTCATCTTGTCTGCCGGGAGTATACATCCCGAGACAAAGGTGATCAGGTTTCGTCCAGATTTCTTCTTGTTCCAGCCGGCTATGCGTGAGTAAACCTTATCGATGGATTTCTGGCGGACCGAGCAGGCCAGGATCCCCAGAATGTCTGCCCGGTCCTCATCATCGGTCCATGCATACCCTGTCTCTTCGAGTACCGTTCGTACCCGTTCACTGTCAGAGGTATTCATCTGACATCCCAGTGTCACCAGATGATAATGCATGAGCCGGATTATTAAAAATACACTTCAGCATGGATATTACCTGCCATTTCTCTTTTATATTCGGGATCAGTTATTGAAACCCCGAACTTCCTGATTTGTTCAAAATCAATTACAGTCGTGCCAGTATCCTGGCTGTACCTGATTTCATCCCCGGTGATGTTGCCAGTATCTCTATCTCACCGGCTGACCCGATCGACCTTATTATAAGCTGGGCCTTTCCCCTGAAAGTCGTACAAACATTATCTTTTACACTTTCCATCCCGGCCGGATCTGCATTGCCGGCAGCGATCAGTTCAGCAGCTCCTTTTACCGTAAAGCTTACCGGGACACCGGCATCAGGTACAAGCTGACCATGGGCATCACGTACTTCGATACGTATATAAACTACCTCGTTCCTGCCGGCCCAGACCTCACTGCGTTCGGGTGCCAGGTGCAGTTTAGCCGGACTGCCGCTGGTCGTGAGTTCCTTTCTTTCCAGTTCTTCACTTCCTGAACCGGCAATGGCCGTCAGTTTTCCTGCCTCATAGGGTACATCAAATACAAAGGTATGCACGGATGTATTGCCTGTGGACTGTTCACCGATCAGGTTCTCGTTTAATTCGAGCCGGATTGAAGGGTAGGTTGAATAAACCCTTACCTGCATGAGCCTGCCTTCCATGCCCGGCCAGTTCCAGCTCCGGTATTCGTCCGGCCATCCCCAGTATGAGATATGTTCTTTTTTCCCTTCCGGGACAGGTGCCTGAACAGCCATCTCCAGGTGGCTCTTCCCCCATACCACATCCCTGAAGTAAGATTGCGGTTTTTTATTACCGCAGATGTCAATATCACCGCACCAGGCTACATACCATGGCCAAGGCATGGCAAAGCCTGTGCTTTCATCCTCTTCAATATTTACAGTATGGCCGATGCCTGCTTCACCCAGGTAATCCATTCCCGTCCACACAAAATCTCCTATGATCCATGGGTTCTCTTTAACCATTTCCCAGTTTTCCAGAGCCTCCATGGGAATGGATTCCGTACCCATCATAATCCTGTCAGGATATTTCGAGTGATCATCGAGGTATTTCTTCCATTGATAGTTGTATCCCCCGATATCAAGCAGCTGGAATGCAGGGGCGGTCCGGTCCCAGTCCATCCCGCGGTGGTCCCAGAAGTCACATATAGCATTGGTAACGGGACGGGTAGGATCAATATTCCTCAGTATTCCAATGAGTTCAGAAGCGATCCGGATACCGGAGGTGTCCGCCCGCTCGGGGATTTCGTTGCCTATGCTCCAGATAATGATGCTTGGATGGTTCCTGTCCCTCAGCAGCATGGATTTCAGATCGGATTCATGCCAATCCATGAAAAAACGTGAATAGTCCATAGGACGCTTCGAAACGGTCCACATATCAAAGGCCTCGTCGATTAACAGCATTCCCAGGCGGTCACATTCATCCAGGAAAGCCCTGGAAGGAGGGTTGTGGCTGGTACGGATCGCATTATATCCATTGGCCTTCATAATCTCTACCCTGCGGAACTCCGACCTGTTAAAAGCCGCGGCACCCAGCAGGCCGTTATCATGATGCATGCAGGCGCCTTTTAACAGGACATTCTCACCGTTAATCAGCAGACCTTCTTCAGTACTGACCGTGACCGTACGTATTCCTAAATGACATCTGGTACGGTCAGTCATTACACCGTTAACAGTTATGGTGATCCTTGCCCTGTACAGATAAGGGCTTGAGGGTGACCAGAGATGACGCTCCGGTATGTCAAAGGACTGTTTTATTTCAGTCTTGCCCTTCCCTGGCAGGGCAGCATCTGAAATATTACTGCTTACTACATATCCGGCTTCATCAATGATCTCAACAAGGACCTCCGCCTCGGTATCGGTTTCATTCCGGTTGACCAGGACTGCTTCAAGCATCACCCGGGCAGATGCCTCCTCAACTTCTTCTGTATGGATAAAAATGCCCCAGTCATCAATGTGTACCGGATCAAGAACCGTCAGCCATACATGCCTGTATATGCCGGATCCGCTGTACCATCTGCTGTTGGCGCCGGTATTGCTGACGCGCACGGCCAGTATGTTTTCTTCTCCGGGAGGATTCAGGTATTCTGTGATATCGTATCTGAAGGCAGTATAGCCGTATGGATGATATCCCACATGATGGCCGTTCAGCCATACTTCGGATTCCATATAGACACCGTCGAAAGTGAGCACATGGATCTTACCTGCGTTTTTCCCATCCGTTGAGAAGTGCTTCCTGTACCAGGACGTGCCCCCGATGACATGACCGGTGGAGGAACCACCCGGACTGTCCTTTGAAAAGGGACCGATCTGTGAATCACTGTCTTCTCCCGGAAGGTCATCCATGCTCCAGTCGTGCGGGAGGTCAAGGTCCCTCCACTGCGAGTCATCAAAACCGGGTACTTCAGCACCGCTGATGCTATCGCGAAGGAATTTCCAACCGTTATCGAACAGGCGGTCACGGGATGAGGCAAATTCATTTGTCCTTATATCCCTACAGGAGGATAAAATGACAGAGCTTAATATTACCGCAAATGCAGAACGGAACAGGTACTTTGTTTTCATTTCTGTTTGGAATTAAGGTTCATCGGAATATTGTAATCTGATTGTAAAGTTATCCAAACATTTCGGAATTTAATAATTCCGGGATCCCTCTTTCCAGACCAGTAATGAAAAAGTATTCAGATGGATTTTTATCGTCGGGGAATGTTCCTGATCACTGCCTCCCCAGCTTTTTAAGCATCTGGCCATGGTTATGAACTGCCCTGATAAAGCTGGGTTGTACATGATAGGGAAGGTTGAATTCCCTGGCTGTCTCCCTGACAATTGCCGCTATTTTCCTGTAGTGAACGTGGCATATATTCGGGAACAGATGGTGTTCAACCTGGTAGTTGAGTCCACCGACAAGCCATGAAAAAATGCGGCTGCGGGGTGAAAAATCTGCCGTGGTGAACAACTGGTGTATGGCCCAGTTATTATCCATTTTACCGTTGGTATCCGGAAGAGGGTATTCGGATGTGGTCACCACATGTGCTGACTGGAAAATGGTAGTCAGTACCAGGCCGCAAATGAAATGCATAATAAAAAAGAGTATCAGGACCATCCACCAGGGAACAGGAAGAAAGATGAGAGGCAGCACAAGTATGTATGCAAAATATAAGATCTTGGTAATGATCAGTTCGAAGAACAGACTGAACAGGCTCCTTTTCATTGCAAGCGGGTATCCTTCTTTATAGTACCTGTAGAGCTGTGCGTAATCCTTTACTGATACCCACGAAATGGTCATTAATCCGTAGAGGAACCAGGCATAAATATGCTGAATGCGGTGGATCCGCAGCCGGGGTTTATGCGGGGACAAACGCAGGACATTGCCCGGGTCAATGTCTTCATCATATCCGTCAACATTGGTAAAACCATGATGCATGGTGTTATGCTGGATCTTCCAGTTCAGAGCATGTCCGCCGATGAAGTTCAGCAGGTAGCCCAGCAGTCTGTTTACCCCCTGATTTTTTGAGTAGGCCATATGATTGGCATCATGCATTATGGATAGTCCGATTCCTGCCATTCCCAATCCCATTAAGGACCATAACAATACCAGGACAGGGACCCCTTCAATCTTACCGGAGATCATGAGGGCATAGGGCACCAGGTATAATGAAAGCATTAAAACAGTTTTAACAATCATATTGCCGTTTGCATATTTTGTAATACTGTTAGCCTCAAAATATTCATTTACTTTTTTTCTGAGTTCCTGAATGAAATCAGCATTCCCGTCCCGCGGGAACTTTATTTTTTTATATTCCGGATTTGTCATTGGGTCCACCCTGTCAATTGATCAAAAGAAGTGAAAAGGGATCAGTATTTCCGGCTCAAAGATAAGAAGAAATACCTGAATGCAGCTATCCTTCGCCTGGATGAATGCCTTATACTAATATCCTGATGCCTGTCAGGGTTCCCGGTCTTTTCCAGGCTGACCCGGGATGTAGTCAGAGAAAGGGGAAGCTTCCAGCAGCTCAATGGCCCTTTCAAACTCTGAGGCCACTATTTTTATGCTGATGGATTCAATAGCATTCATTCCGGTATATACATTCATAACTGAAGAAGCGGGATTATCCGATTCAATAAGTGTATAAACGCCCTCCTCCTCAAGGTACTGACGGATATCCTGTGCCACCATCATATTGTCTGCCATCAGCAGGACAAGGACTTCATCTTTATTATTGCTCATTTCAGTCAATTAATCGGCTTATGATCCATTCAGCCGTGCAAGCAGCAATTCCATGGATCTGCCGGCTGAAGATTATAAAGGTACTATTAATGCAGGAATGTCCTGCCTTTCACCATAAAGAATTCAATGCATGCAAGGAATAATTATTGCATATATTTTATGTGATTGGATTATTTTGATTAATTTTAATTTGTTATATATCAATATGCGGCCAGGGTTTCGTAAAATTCTATATTCCAGGGTTTTAAGGCATGAGTAAATAGTTATAACTAAAAAGGGTTCTTGGACAGGCTGAAGTTTGAATAAAATAATAAAACATCTTATATTCGTTTTTCTATTTATTAACCAGATATGTAACATCCAAAAAATTAGTTATGAAAAAGAGATTGCTACCATTCATTGTTTTTTCGGGTATTTTATTTCTCGCATTGTCCTGTAGCAAGGATGAGGTACCTGAACTGACAAGTTTCAGTATTCCCAAAGCTGTTATTAAAGGGCAAACATTTGCTGACCTTGATTTAAGCCTGGGTAATGAAGGTTACGAAAGTGCACTGAACAATACTAAGATCATTGCACAGATATGGACAGGGGATCTGGTACTTGAACAGGACCCTAATTTTTCTTACGGCTATAAAACTTTTCTCGGTACCGTAGATGGCAGTGGCTACTACAGGATTGAAGTAGATGCCTCATATGCAGGCCTCAACGTTACGCTGTACTGTGATGATTTTTCTTATGAACAGAGGCAGGCGAAAGTCGGTGATATAACACCATCACCTATCCGCCGCGTTTACTCAGCAGGGCCCTATAGTCTTTTCGTGCTTGCCAACAAGGAGACGATACAGGATATTTATTATTCCTCCAAGTAAATTAATGAAAAGGCCAAGGCCTCTGATACATAAAACTTATACATATGAAACTATACAGAATTATTATTATCATACTTATTCTCCCTGTCCCATTCTTGGCTACAGCCCAATTATCCGATAGGGTAAATAATCCAACAACCCTGAGGGTGGGAACAAGGCCTATCCAGGGGAATATGGGTGTATATTTCGGAATGTCCTATAATGATATCAAGGATCTCCTTGAGACAGAAGATGATTATGAGTACGCAGGCATACCGCTTGTAAGCCTCAAGTATTACGTTACTGACAGGTGGGTGGCAAGGCTGGGATTCCAAACCTATAAGGAAAGCCAGATAATTACCGGGGAGGTTGATCCTGCCCTCAGCCCGAGGTATTATACAGAAAGAAATTATATAGACATAGTCGGGAGATACCTTTTTACGCCGGGTGTGGAGTATCATTTTACCAGTACCAACCTGCTCGATATTTATGCCGGCGGGCTGGTCCCGTTTGGTGTAAAGACAGAAGAGTTTACTGATGATTACAGGTATGCAACCGGAGAATATCAGTTACATAAGCGTACGAAGAAAACTTTTGCTTATGGTTACGAGGTTTTTATAGGGCTGCAGGCTTTTGTTGCTGATCTTCCGCTTGCCTTCGGTCTTGATTTCGGGGCAGCCGGCCTTGGTTACCTTAAGGACAAATACAAGCATGAATACTATGTAAATGTTGGCGGGATCACATCTGAGCAGATATATTATACTACGGAAAAAGATCCGGCTTCGGCTGACCTCTTAAAAAACGGAGGCACCGGCCTGGTAAAGTATCGTGACCTGACTTCACAGAATTTTAAGCTTGACGGTAATGTCCGGTTCACAATATCTTATTTCTTCAACAGGTAAACTGATAATCATTCAAAAAAGAAATTTTATGAATTTTAAGAAAACCAAGATAATATCAGTTATTTCCCTGGCTGGAATACTTTTACTCTCATCCTGCATGGGAACATATACTGTTAAGAATACGCGAACCGCATCATTTTTCCCTGACATTGTGAGGTTTGACATGACCCCGGATGATATTGAATTACTTGGCGAGATGGACATAAGTATCTCTTTCAGCAAATACCTCGGGATTTTCAAGGTTGAAAGGCTGATCAATGACATGGAAGTACCCAGGAGAACTGTAAATTCTGTTTCCCTGTACGGAAACGGTAATTTACCTCTTGATCCGATGCTGCGCCGTGCCCTGTATGATGCCCATGTAAATTTTCCAGAGGCTGATTTTTTGATCCCGGTAAGCGTAATTGAAGAAAACGAAAAAATGTTCATGGGTGTACATACCCGGAAAACTGCACATATAAAGGCTTATAAACTTAAAATTTAAAGTGACCGGAATTCAAATACCCGGAATCAGGACCTGCATGGTATTGCTGTTGTTCTCCATGCTGATAATGGGATGCGGTAAGGATGATGAGTCAGACACGGTGCTGATGATCACGCCCTATGATCTGTACCTTTTTGCAGAATCCTGGGAGATTATCAGTCTTGATATATCATGCAGTTCAACAGCCGGTTTAAAAAACCTTACCATAACCAGTAAGGAAGAAGAATCATATACCCAGGTAATCCTGGATTCGGCAATTACCGGCAACAGTTTCTCCATGAAATTTGAATACAGGATCCCTGAGCTGTATAAGAGTACCACTATCTTCCTCGGGATTACCCTTACTAATATAAACGGAGATGTGGCTGAATCGGGAAAGATCCTGGAAATAGAGGTGTCTGAGCGCTATCTGGACGAGACTGCAGGATATGAAATGTATTCAATGCATTCGGGGAAAATGAATGCCTTTAACCTTTACACCATGCAGCCCCTGCTTTCTGATTATTCCGATGCGGGAGAGATGCATATCATGGATAATTCAGATTCACACTATATTTCAAATAAATGGATATCCCCGGCAGGGATCAGTTTTGTCAGGTACAGGGATTTCGATTATGCCAATTGTACAAATATCAGCCTGAGAGCAGCCTATAATGCCAGTATTAAACATGAATTCGTTGAAGATCTGGAGCCGGGAGAGGTACTCTTGCTGAAATTATTTGACAATAAAGCAGACTCAAGTTTTGTGGCAGTTAAGATTGTTAATATCATAGATACACGTGAAAGTGAATATGACAGGTATATCTTTAATGTAAAAAGATAGTAATTAATGAAAAATTTAAACCGGGTCATACTTCTGATCGTCTGGATGTCAGCAACTGCTATTGCCGACGGACAGTCATTTTTCAATACACTATGGTCAGAATCCTATCATGTCAGTCTTGCTGACAGGGCAGATGTGCTCTGCAGACTATCCGACGGCTCAGTTATCATTGCAGGATCAGGTTCTTCCATGAATGAAACCGGATTCAATGTCCAGCTGGTAAAAATCAGTCCGACAGGAACCCTACTATGGAAAAAGGAATATATCAGACCGGGTGATTATGAATTCAGGTCTGTTTCAGAAACAGGTTCAGGTGAGCTCCTTCTGCTTGCTGCAACAGAATCGGAGAATGCCAACATAAGGGTAATGAAAATTGATGCCAGGGGAGAGGAGATATGGGATACTGAAACCGGGGGCAGTGACCTGGATCAGGGCTATAGCATCATCGAATCTGCTGATGGCAGCGGGGGTGTGATAGTGGCTGGAGCCAGGGAGGTTAAAGGTGACAGGGATACCGATGCCTGGATCATCAACTTTGACAAACGGGGGAAGATCTACCGGCAGGCTCTTATAGGGGAACGGTACATTAACCAGACAGCCCTGAGTATTATTGCAAGGGAAGATGGTAGTTATTATGCCGGAGGCAGTACTCATGCTAAGATAAATTCACCTGAAATACCCTACCTGATCTTAATGGATAAAAGGCTGAGCGAGGTATGGAAGAAATCCTTTCCTGAACTGGAGAACGCGAGGATAGAATCCATGTTCGTCGATTCAGACGGTATTTTAAATGCTTTAATTTCAGTGTATTCTACAGGTTTTGAACAGAGCAGTACAGGGATTCTCAGAATAAGCCAATCGGGGGATATGATTAAGAAAAGCATTATTCCTGTTCCCTACAACTGCAGGGAGAACTCTTATGCCCGGACAGATGAGGGGCATTTTATTATGGTCCGGACAGGACCGGATGTCGCAGCTGAAGGAGCAGTTGTTGCCAGACTTGATATGAACCTTGAACCCACCTGGCAAAAGAAACTTGACAGGACAGACCTCCATCTGGCATCTGTACTCAAGGCAGATGCATCGTCCTGCTTGCTGGGAGGCTGGTCTGATAGTTCCGGTTCCTATAAGTCTGATCTGGAAGTACTGTCGTTTGATGACCGTTCTGAGGAACTGGTAAACGGGTTTGTTGCATCCAGGATGGTTGAATGGCAGGCACAGCGTGAGGATGAGTCCGCTGAAGATTTTAACACAAGGAGGGAACAGAAATCCATAAAAGAACTCAGGGCTGATTTCATAAGGGAAGCCAGGGTCCATTTTGAGATGATGGAACCTGCAATTTCAATCCCGACCATCCAGGCAAGCGTTGCGCAATCATCAGATCAGATTAACTTTCGCTCAGGGAGCACGAAGGAAAAAATCATTTTGCACGGGGAATACCATGCACTGCTGATAGCCGTCAATGATTATGATGACCCAAACATAACGGACCTTGACCAGCCGATATCAGATGCCGGTAAACTGTTTGACGTCCTTATAAATGATTACCTGTTTGATGAGGTGAACGTGACTTTTCTTAAGAATCCTACTCGTGAGGAAATTATTACAACCCTGGACAGGCTGGAATATACCATAAATGAAAGTGATAACCTGCTGATTTTTTACGCAGGGCATGGTTACTGGGATGAAAGGACAGAAAAGGGATACTGGCTGCCTTCGGATTCAAAGCAGGCAAATACGGCCAATTGGATCAGGAACAGTGATATAAGTGGGTATATCAAGGGTATTAAGTCAAAACATACTCTGTTGATTGCCGATGCATGTTTCGGGGGGAGTATTTTTAAAACACGTTCGGCTTTCGGGAACCAGGCGGTGGCCATTTCCAGGCTCAATGACTTACCGAGCCGGAAGGCTATGACCAGTGGTACCCTGAAGGAAGTCCCGGATAAAAGCGTATTCGTCGAATATTTAGTAAAACGTCTAAAGGAGAATGACCAGCAGTATATGCCATCCGAGCAGTTATTCTACAGTTTTAAGCCGGCCATATTAAATAACAGCGATAATATTCCGCAGTTCGGGGAAGTTCAGAATACGGGGGATGAAGGAGGAGATTTTATTTTTATCAGGAAAGAATAGATAGCTATCAATAAAATAAAGAAGAATGAAATTTATAAATACAACAGTAAGAATAGTTTTTATACTGAGCATCATATTTATGCAATTTAACGAGGGTTCGGCCCAGGAGATGACGAAAAGGGGATCTGTATCCGGGAGTTCGGATACCAGGTTCCAGGTCCTGAACACCATGTATGCCGGGGATCAGTCCGGGAATACAGAAAGCCCCCTTCTCGATGATCAGCTGTACCCTGCTCAAAATCTTGCAGACATCATTGACACTTTTGGTATTCATTCCATTACAAACCCTACTTTAATAGAATCTGATGGGAGTGGGTATGTATCGGGAAATAATGCTTTCGGCGATCTGGTCAAGGCCATTTTCAGGTCTCCTGCGTCCGGACATTCTTTTATAACAGGAGTAGTTATATGGTTTGGCTATGCTACCGGTAATTCATCATCAACTGTGGGTGTGGGCATATGGGATGATTCAGAAGGGCCCTATAATTTACTGGCTTATGAAAGCATCACCCTGGGGGAGATCATTACCGATGTTTTCTTCGAAGAAATGACCTATGTAGAATTCAGTACCCCGGTCCCGAATCCCGGACCCTATTATGCGGGTATCATTCTGCCGAATGCGGAAGGCGATACCGTCGCGGTTTATTCAAGCAGGATAGATGATTTTGCAGAAGGGAATGGCTGGGAGATGTGGGACGATTATACATGGTACCCCGTGGATGAAGTCTGGGGTCTTGAGCTACGGTTCGGGATCTTCCCGATAGAGCTTACCCCGACTTCGGTGCAGGATTTAAAATCTTCCGAACCATCGCTTGGCTTTGAACTGTATCCAAATCCGACCCAGGGTCAGTTTACTATGGAATTCACTGACAGAGTTCAAAGTTACCTCAGGATACAGGTATATGACATTACCGGCAAGCAGGTATTCGATGAGCGGATGGAAAATCCCCGGCTTAGAAACCGGATAGAAATTAACCCGGAAGGCTTGTCAAAAGGGCTGTATTTTGTCAGGTTGAGTTCCGGGAATGGTACCGGGGTGCAGCGCTTGATTATTCATTAGACCTGTTTCGTCTGGCAGGCTGTTCCAGGAAGTTCTCATCCATTAGTTTTTCTGTAATAAAACTGACAGCTTTGCCGAGGTTCAGTGAAGCCTCTGCAGAGATGCCTTCTGTAAATTCCCATTCATATCCTTTGATCTGCAGGAGGTAGGTTCTCGGGTGCCTGTTGTAAATTTTCTTACACAGGGCCAGTATGAACGCAGGGGAGGCTGAGTGCATGGTGAATTCCGACCGTCCTTCGGATGGTTCAACTTCAGAGAAATCTATATCTTCAATATCTTCTACTGAGGCATCGATGAAAATGACTATTTCCCTGCCGGAGATATTGTAGGCATCTTCGATATTGAGCTGGAAGTTGCTGTCAAGTTCAACATGATCAATACCCTGATCCCTGATCCATTTTTCGATTTCTTCGATGAACCTGTTTCCCAGTCCGTCATCCTGCCGGCCGGGATTACCAAAGGCGTAAAGCAGGACCTTTTTCGATGACTTATGCAAGTTTATCTCCTTCTGTAATCAAGTAAGTTCTCACTGGAATCAAACAGGGATATTTCCAGGGGCATTTGTCCGAAGGCATGGGTGGCACAGCTCAGGCAGGGGTCGTAGGCCCTGATGCCAACCTCAACGGCATTCATCATGGCTTCTGTAATTTCCTGCTGTCCCGTCATATATACTTTAGCTATAAAGTTGACAGCCTCGTTCATAGGCTGGTTGTTGTTGGTCGTCGATACTATCAGGTTAGCCATGACAACCTGGTCCTTTCCATTGATCTCATAATGATGGAAGAGGGTCCCGCGCGGAGCTTCAAGAACTCCTATTCCCTGGCTGGTCTTATTGCCTTTTACTACCAGTTCCCCGCTGAGAAGGTCATCATCCATCAGCAGTTCCTTCATCATTTCTGCAGCATGGAGTATCTCTATCAGGCGTGCCCAGTGCATATGCATGGACATGTTATTGGGTTTGCCTTTGGTGTATGCTTTGAACTGCTCGAGTTCTTTCTGGGCCAATGGAGTAGGGATGAAATCAGCCGTGTTGCAGCGCGCCAGCGGTCCAACCGTATACCAGCCTTCTCTTTTGCCGTACTCCTTAAGGTAGGGAAATTTCATATAGCTCCAGGAGCGGACCTCCTCATCGATATAGCTGAGGTAGTCCTGGTAATCCACATCATGAAGGATCTTATTCCCGTTCTTATCTATGGCTCTCAGAACACCATGATACAGGTCCATGGCACCGTCTTTGCGGACCAGGCTGAGGTGGTTGGAAGGGAATACTGAGAAATTATCAATCAGCACCCTGTTTTTGTTGTGATAATTCCTGAAGAAATCCAGTGCTCCCTGTGACCAGGTTATCATTTTATCCACATTAAGCGGATCCGGACCTTTCAGAAAACTGTCTCTCTCTTCGATGCTGAGGTGTTTGTTAATGCCACCGGGAATGGCGCCTGTTCCGTGGATCTTCTTCCCTGCTGTGGCCTGGATGATCTCCTGGCCGAACTTTCTCATCATTACACCCTGAACGGCAAGATCTTTGTGTTCCAGGGCAACACCGATAATATTCCTTTTCAGCGGGTCACCATCAATGCCAAACAGCATATCGGGGGATGCCAGATGGAAGAAGTGCAATGAATGAGACTGGAAAATCTGTCCGTAATGCATCAGGCGCCTCATTTTTTCACCTGTGGGAGTAAGTCCGTCTCCTGTTCCGGCGCCCACAATGACATCCAGTGCCTTGGCTGCTGCCAGGTGATGGGATACCGGGCATATTCCGCAAAGGCGCTGCACCAGGACGGGCATTTCCCAGTAGGGCCTGCCCTGTACAAATCGTTCGAAACCCCTGAATTCGACGATATGGAGCCTTGACTGGTATACATTGCCCAGATCGTCTATATGGATGGTTACTTTTCCGTGTCCCTCAACCCGGGTAACAGGTTCTATGGTTATTTTGCGACTCATAGTATTATATTATTAATCAAATTTTATTACTTCATACGGGAGATTAACTTCTGTCCCTTTGATCAGGGCGACCAGGGTTTCCCAGATCAGGTCGGCCCGGGGGGGACAACCCGGCAGGTAATAATCGATCTTTACCACCTCATGGCTTGGGTATACCCGGTCAAGCATCATGGGCAGCTCTGCATCATTAGGAATAATGTGTTCTGTATTAGCCGTAACCGAGGGCCCTGTCAGGTACGCTTCCCTCAGGCATTCCTTGATGGGGATCCCGTTCCTCATGGCGGGGAGTCCGCCCATTATCGCACATTCTCCAACTGAAATCAGGATGTTGCAGTGCTTCCGGAAATCTTTCAGGACGTGAACGTTTTCACTGTTGGAGCATCCACCCTCAATAAGTCCGATATCGCATTGTTTGGTAAAATTTTTAATGTCATCGATAGGTGATTTATTGAACTCGACCAGTTCGATCAGTTGTAAGATCCGCTCATCGATATCGAGGAGTGACATATGGCATCCAAAGCATCCTGCAAGTGATGTCGTAGCTACTACCGGTTTAGTCATTCGTTAATAATTTAATAATTGTTTTATTCGTTCTCAGATTTTTCTATTTCACTGCCAATGGGTTTCAGGTCATATTTTCGGGTACCTATGGGTTTGCTGAATCCCTGCTCCCGGACCAGTATGGATCCAACCGGACAGATCTCCATGGCTTCTCTGGCTTTCTCTTCACTCATTTCTGCTCCGAGGATGGGATCAACAACCACTTCCAGTTTGTGACTGCGGTACCTGTGTGCAAATATGCTTTTACCGTTTTCGTCTTTGATCCCCCTGATACAGCGCTTGCACAGGATACACCTGTTCTGGTCCTTAATGATCTTTGGATGCGAGGCCTCGACAGATTTCTGAGGGAAGGTAAAGGGGAACCTTGGCGCCATAATTTTAAAACGGTAAGCCAGGGCCTGCAGTTCGCAGTCCCCACTCTTCTCACAGGCCGGACAATAATGATTGCCGGAGACAAACAATACCTCAATGATCTGTCTGCGCATCTCGTTCAGCTCCTTGCTGTTGTTTTCTATTACCATACCCTGTGTGAGCGGAGTGGTACATGCAGTCATCAGGCGGCCGTTGATCTTCACCGTGCAGATCCGGCAGGAACCTTTAGGTTTCATTCCGGGATAATTACACAGTGTCGGAATATATACACCGTTTTCACTGGCAGCATCAACCAGGTATTTGCCTTCCTGGGAAACATATTCTTTACCATCGATAGTGAATTTGATTTGATCTGGCATTTCTTATGGATTGTTTAATGTTATCGTATTTGTATTTAATTACTGGTACAGGCCGGACGACCGGTTGCTTCACATGATTCCCTGACGGCTTCAGCCAGGTTGAATCCCGCATCGAATTCCTTGTCTTTCTGGACAAGTTCTTCATACAAGTACCTGAAGCTTCTGATGGAAGTAGTAATAGGGTTGGCAGCTGTGGCTCCCAGTCCGCACCTGGTGTATTTCAGTAACTTGCTCCAGTCTTCCAGGTCCTGTATATCCTGCATGACACCGTGGCCGTCAAGGATCTTTACCAGCTTTTCTCTCAGCAGGCTCGGGACATTCCGGCAGGTAGAACAGGATCCGCAGGATTCTTCAATGAAGAAATCTGTGAAATTCAGTACGATTTCTCTGAGGATATCCCTTGATTTATGGATTACAATGATGGATCCTCCTGTACTCAGGTCCTCATAAGCCAGCCGCCTCATGAATTCATTGGGACCTATCAGGGTCCCGGACGGACCCCCGACCTGAACAGCTTTGGTATCTATTGCTCCCACCATCTCCAGAATATCGTAAACGGTATGCCCCCACTCAATTTCATAGACCCCCGGGTAACGGCAGTCCCCCGATATACTCAATAATTTTGTCCCGGCCGATTCAGCCGTACCAAATGAAGTATACCAGTCAGCACCTTTTTTAATTATTTTAACAACTTCAGCCAGTGTTTCTACATTGTTCACTACGGTTGGTTTGCCCAGGTATCCCTTTTCAACAGGGAATGGAGGCCG
Organism: uncultured Bacteroidaceae bacterium; assembly: GCA_964540005.1. Classification (GTDB taxonomy): domain Bacteria; phylum Bacteroidota; class Bacteroidia; order Bacteroidales; family SM23-62; genus CAZILN01. Next base: position 22,560 of record CAZILN010000095.1, read on the forward strand.
GTCTCGCGGTTCCCCTCTAAGTCCCTCTGCAGATTCAATCAGGGCTGATTCCTCCCCACATACATAGGCGCCTGCACCGAACTGTATGCGAATATCGAAGCTGAAATCTTTCGTACCGGCTATTTTTTTCCCCAGCAGGTTCTTTTTCCGCATTTGTTCGAGCACATGTTCAAGGTGGCTCTTCAGATACATGTATTCATAGCGGAGATACAATATGCCCTCCCGGGCACCTATGGAGTATGCGGCAATTGCCATGCCTTCGAAAACCAGCTCAGGCATCTCGGTAAGAAGCACCCTGTCCTTAAAGGTTCCGGGTTCCCCTTCGTCAGCATTGCAAAACACATATCTAGTTTTATCCTGTGACTTCGAGCAGAATTCCCATTTTAGTCCGGTTGGGAACCCGGCTCCGCCACGGCCCCGGAGATTGGAATTCTTTATTTCGCTTATGACATCAGCCGGGGGTATTTTTACGGCTTTCAAAATTCCTTCGCCCATGCTGTACGGGTCCCATAAAATCGGGCCCTTTCTCCTGATATTGTTGCTTACTACCGACCTGATCTGCTGGTTACTGTTATTCCCGTCGCCGTAATTGGCTTTATACATCTCTTCAACTTCTTTCCCGTCATGTATATCCTGAACGATCTCTTTGACCCTGAAAGAGGTGAGGTTGCTAAAGACCTGTCCGTTAATTAAAGCTGCAGGTTCCTGGTCGTTCATACCTATGCAGGATGTGTCATACAATCCTATAAGTCCGTCAGCAGTCTTATGCCCGAACAGGGTCCCGGCCTCTTCCTCGAATGTCTTGCGGACAGCTTCTCTGCCCATCATATTTGCGACGGCACTATTGTTCAGATAGACGACATATTTACCCAAATGCTGCTGGGAAAAGAAGTGGTAAAATGATATGCACTGTTCCAGGTCCACCCTGGATATGCCCAGCTGGTCTGCAATGACCTGATTATATTCAACCGGGATATAGCCAAAGGAATCCTGGATGTCCAGTAATATGTCCATTAGCCTTGTGTGATCCTTCTTATACTTATCCAGGATCTGTTGGACAACATTCTTCATTTATTTATTTTTTTTGTAATTGTTCACGAAGTATATCAGGTTGATCAATTCGTTCTTGATATTGAAGTTATTTATGGTGATCAGATCGGTACTCTTGAATTTAACAGGGGTAAAATTAAGTATTCCCTTTATGTCCGTATTCTTCAGGATATCAAGCGTTTGCTGGGCAGCAGGATCCGGAACAGCCATGACGGCCACCTTGATATCATTATTCATAATATACTCGGGTAATTCTTCAATGGGCTTAATGGGTATGCCTTTACCGGATCCTATTTTTTTAATATCAATATCAAATCCCGCTACAATTTTAATCCCATCCTCATGGAAACCTGCATAGGACATCAGCGCCTGACCTATCCGTCCAACCCCGACAATAATTACTTTCTGGATCTCATCGCTGCCGAGGATCTCATTGATCTTTTCCAGTACCTCGTTTATAACATAGCCGCCTTTCTGACTCCCGGCAATTCCGAACATACCAAAATCCTTCCTGACCAGGGAGGCTGATATGCCAAGGGGATCAGCGATATTGTCAGAAAATACCTTTACCAGTCCCAAAGATTTGAAACGCTGTAATAAATGCTTGTAGCTTAACAGGCGATTTATGCGATTCTGAATAGTCATATTATGTTATTTATGTAGCTTAATAAATTGAGATTAAATCTTAATTTGTGACAATTATAACATTAAAAAATAAAAAACATGACAATTATGGTATTGTGTATCAATTATAGGTGATTGAAAGCACAAAAGAAATGTTTTTTATCCTAAGTAACAAGCACTGAAGAATATTTAGAAGCAATAAAAATAATAAGCCTTATTTTTTCTGTAAAATCCTAAGCCACAGTAAAAATACATGCCTTTTTTATGACTATCTTGCAGGTTGTTTCCCTGTTCGGATAAGATATGAAATCCCTTGCCTTGTTCAGGACCTTGTTCGTACTGTTGGCCATTCATTCTCTGTGTGTGGGTGCAGGACTTATTATCTTACCCCTCCCGGCATATACCTTCTTCGGGTTCCAGGAGTATTATGGTGCATTTTTCAAGATACAGGCCGGGGTTTTTCATGTTATAATGGCTTCTGTGTATTTTTTTACAGCTCTGGATCCTCAGCGGTATAAAAACTTTGTGTATCTCACTATTGCTGCGAAATTCACAGCAACCCTTTTTCTCCTGAGCTATTATATACTGGCAGAAAGGATATGGATGGTTCTGGTAAGCGGTCTGGGTGACCTGCTGATGGGAACGGCGGTTCTGTTGCTTTTTATCCGGACCGGCAGGCCTGCTGAGGAATAAACAGCTCAGGTATTCCTGCTTTCTTCATAGATCCGGGAAAACTCCCTGCTCATATCGTGTTCAATGGAATCAAAGAAGGTATTTTCGAGTTCAGAGATGATCTGTTTGAGGTTTCCGACATGCTGGAAGGTGGGTACCATTTCCGTAACAGGCTGGATCTCATCCGGTTTTTCTGCGAAAAGTTCAAAGGATTCCTCAATTTCATCTATGGTCAGCTGTATGCAGATACTGATGCCGTTAAACAGTTGCTCTTTGGTTTTTTGGGCTGCAGGATCAATGAGGATCTCGGACGTAATGATTTTTTCGAAATTATTCAGGAAACCAGCTACTTCCCCGATCTTAAAGCCTGCATTATACCGTCTGTATGCAATAGCCTGGGCATATTTCCTCATTATAATCCTGTCATTGATCTTAATGCTTGTGGCTATCAGCTGGTATAACATGGTAATATACCATTTCAGCACCAGCTGGTCCAGCAGAAGGTAATTGGGGTAGGTATCTGACTGGTCGCGGTGCAGCACGTATTCCATCATTTTGCTGATAATGAATTCCCTGTGCCTCAACATAGTCTCGTATGCCCTGATATTAAAACGTTCCGCTACCCTGTTGTACAGGGCCTCGTTTTTTACCGTCCAGTCTATGGTATGATTCTTCATATTCTCGATCATAAACAGGAGGCGCCTGTTAATGTCATTTCTTTTTGGTATATACCAGTTTAGAGTTTTGCAGGTGAAGTCTGCATTAGCAACCAGTTTTGTGTCAATATACTTCATCATCCAGGGCCTTTCGAATGGTCTGACACCTATTAGATCTCCCAGGATGGTCCTGGCAACAACCCCGAACCATGCAATCACTTTCGGCATATGTATGGCCCTTCTTGGACGGCCGTAGAAATAACGTGTGGCTGCTTTATACAGTTCATTATGGGAGACCGTGCCATTTGGACTGGCAACATATGTACTTAAACGAGGCAGCTCATCGGATTTTTCAATAATGATCCCTATCATCTTGATCAGGTCCGAAATGTGTATGTAAGAGACGGAAGAGGTCCCCTTGCCTCCCAGCATCCTTGCATTCCATCGATCTGATAACCAGGTGCTGAGAAAAACAAACAAGGGGGGGTATTCACACCAGTCGCTGTAAACTGCAGCCAGTCTCAGGATGGTACACGGGAACAGGCTGGAATAATCCCGGATCATATCTTCTCCTTTTTTTTTACTGAGGGCATAGGGGTAGTATGCATCGACCGGGCTCTTTTCGTCGAGGATATTTGATGGATCCTTGTTGAACCGGCAGGCGGCAAGAGAACTGGAAAAAATGAATCTTTTGATATTCAGGTACTGTGCCAGTTTCAGAACATTCCTGGTACCGTCCACATTGGTATGTTCATACTCAGGCTGATCTTTCATGGTGAAATCATAAAACCCTGCCAGGTGGAGGATATAATCAGCCCCTCCATAGGCGTTTATGCTTTCCACTACTTTCTGAAGGTTTGAAAAATCCCCGATATCAACCTGGGACCATCTTATATTGGCATGTTTGGGGATCCCTGCCTCCTGTTGTGATCTTCTGGCCAGGCAGTATAAGCGGAATTTCTGTGCGTTTGATTCGATGAAATGGCGCCCGATAAATCCGGAGGCACCCGTAACAATTATCCCCGGCATTTTCTCATTCATCTACATATAATTGTGACTGCCCCTTATCTCTCCTTTTTTTCGGTACAAGGCAAATAACTCATCCGGATTCTTTATTTCGGCATGTGAACAACCTACACGGTTGCAGATACCGATACAGTTACAATAATTACCCTTATCATCGGCAAACAGGGTAATCATATCACCACCGCAATCACAGGGTGCGTATACCGGGAGGGGAACATCACATACCGGGCAGAGCAATTTGAGTATTTCACCATCTGAAAGATCGATGTCCAGTGTCAGCTTTGATTTATCACCACACAGGGGGCTCAGGGCAAGGTAACCTGTCTTATCATTTTTTACCACTTTGATCATAATGCCGTTATAGCCTTTGAATTCCACCCTGGAACTCACAAGGTTATGGCCATTGGGACAAAAGCATTTTTTAATAATAATAATATCATCATCCTCATCTGACCTTTTCTTTTTAGGGAATCGCCACATCCCTTTTGCGTTAAATCGACTCATTTTTACTTACATTTATATTATAGTACGCTGTAAACTATTTTATTTATAATAGTGCTGACTGTACTGCTTACTTTTTCAAAGATCTGCGGATAAGTTTTCTGAATGATATTGCTGCCGTTTGTTCCAAATTCCAATCCCTCGACAATCTCTATTGCTATGATCCAAATCTCACCGGGCATATCCAGTCCCAGCGTTGAACCAAGCCGGAGTGTGACCGGAAATGTCGCATCATGATAACTTGACAGGTGCAGGCTTTCCCGGTAGTCCTCCGAAGGAGTGAAGGTATAAACCGTTCCCGGCTTTCCTTCTTCCGTCATGATGGTATCAATAATAACTGCCCTGCGGAAACCATTAAGGTGGTCAAGCAAATCCAGTCCTCCTGTATTGGCATCCCTGTAAACCAGTCCGGGATGCAGCAATTCTTCTTTCAGGTCTCTGATAAGACGCAAGGGGAGCCCGTCGTCACTCAGGATCTCACTTCCCAGTCCCAGTATAAGTAAGCTGCCATCCAACAGATTCTCCCCCTAATCAATCAAAATGCTACAAAAATATGCAGTACTCAGTCCCTCTTTATTGTCCGGATAATCTCGCCCGACTCCTCCCTGAGATTAATTATCATCGGCATTTCTCCAGGCCTGTGATGCGTGGCACATGAGAAACAGGGATCGTAGGCCCTGAAAGCCATCTCAACCATATTGAGTATCCCGTCCGATACTTCAACTCCTTTCTTTATCAGTCCCTGGGCCGCTTTCTTGATAGACATGCTGATGGGTGCATTATTATTGGTCGTTCCGACAATCAGGTTAACCTTGGTAACAATACCCTTTTCATCTGTCCAGTAATGATGGGTCAGTGTTCCTCGTTGCGCTTCAACTATGCCTACCCCCTCATCAGGGGTGTTATCGAGCGGCGCCCTCAGTTCTTTCCCGGTTATATCAGGATCCGTTGCCAGTTCCAGGCAGCGTTCGGCTGAATAGAGCAGTTCAATCAGCCTTGCCCAGTGCATGGCAAGGGTGGCGTGAACAGGTTTCCCGCCTAATGTCTCATACATTCTTTCATATTGAGCCTGTGCCAGGGGTGTGGCCATCCCATCAGCGGCATTAAGCCTGGAAAGAGGGGTGGCATGATATATACTGGAATCCTGTCCGTCTACAAAACCTTTCCATCCTATTTTTTTCAGGTAAGGATACTTCAGATAGCTGTATGTTTCTACATGTTCGGCTATAAAATCAGTATACTCCGGCGGGGCATACTTGTACAGTTCCTCGCCTGTGGTATCAACTACCCTGACCTTGCCGTCGTAAAAATTCACCTTATTATTCTCATCGACCAGTCCCATTGAATGAAGTGTAAGGGAGTAGGGTCCGTTCAGGATGATATCCACATAATCTTTATTGGCCAGTACCACATCATCAAAGATCTTAAGGGAGAATTGGGCAAACTCAATAAAACCTTTGGCTTTCTCCTCGACATCCGCACGTTCTTCTTCAGTCATTCCCTTGCGCACTCCACCGGGAATATTCATGACCACATGTGTCTGGTGTCCGCCCAGAAGAGCCTGTATTTCCTGTGCGATCCTTCTTTGCTTGATCACTTCGGTCCCTATCTCAACCCCAACCTTATTGATGACGCCCAGGATGTTCCTTTCGGCTGCAGGGGCAGTCGGACCCACAACAAAGTCCGGGGCGGCCAATGCATAGAAATGGGCGATATGGCTGTGGACAAAATGTGCCATATAGAAAAGCTCCCTCAGTTTTTTGGCCGTGGGGGGTGGTTCTACGTGGTATACGGCATCGGCGGCCTTTCCTGAAGCCATGTGATGGCAGCCCGGACAAACGCCGCAGATCTTGGTGACTATCTGTGCCAGCTCTTCCACGGGCCTCCCCACGCAGAACTGTTCGAATCCCCTGAGTTCGGGCACCTGGAAATATGCATTCTTCACATCACCTTCATCATCCAGGAAGATTTCTATTTTACCATGTCCTTCAAGACGGGTAATCGGATCAATAGTTATTTGTCTCATTTGCTTATAATTTTTCTTCGTAACAAGGAACCCGGCAGGCTGAACCGGTAAAAGGTTCCGGCCGGATCATCTATCTGACCAACTATTTTCTGAATTTCATCCGCATCATTGGAATCTATCATGGTTCCGATGGCGGACATCATTTTGGCCCCCGGGTCGGTTACGTCGGGCGGCGGACCGTAACATCCGCGGCACGGGGCATTTCCTTCTATGCACCGCACCCCGCATCCACCCCGGGTAGCCGGACCCATACAGATGACTCCCTGCTCCAGGAAGCAGGTTACACCATCATCCTGTATGTCAATGGGCCTTTTAAATTCCTTGATCTTTTTGTTATCGGTTTTCGTCCGCTTGCACTCATCACATTGTGATTTATCAAGGGCCCCTACTACCGATCCCGGCGGGGGAAGCTCTGCCCCGGTTACTATGGCCATGAATACCTCAACCAGCCTTTCTGTCTGCGGCGGGCACCCGGGCAGATAGTAATCCACATCAACCACCTGGTTCAGGCTCCTGACATCGTTATAGAATTCGGGTATTGTCAGTTCTCCTTCCGGTACCTTTGTGACTGGCTGGGGGAAAACTTTATCAGGGTTATCGGTGGACTCACTGGTCACATATGCCCGCTCGAAAATTGAATCCTTGTCCCAGAAATTCGCCAGTCCGGGTATACCCCCCATATGTGCACAGGACCCGTAGGCGACCAGGATCTTTGTTTTTTTGCGCAGCAGTTT
>CAZILN010000096.1:0-3980 GCA_964540005.1 uncultured Bacteroidaceae bacterium
TAAAAAACAAAATAAAATCAGTATCTGTCGCGAATATAATCTATTGATAATCAGCGCAATACAAATCTAATAGATTGATTCTTTACATTACAAGTGTTTAAAGATATAAAATTCAAATATGTAAAAATGACTACTTAACTATTTTTTCAAACAATAATTAAACCAAAAATTCATGCTTCTTGTTGTGTTGCTGCAGGGTATTTAATAACATACTGCTTGTCTGCGCCCGAAGTCCGGGCAGGAACAATTATTTCATGTGACATAGAGGAAGGAGGAGCTTTTAGCAGATATTTCACCGATGAGGGCAGTTTCCTTCATTCCCTTCCTGTGAAGATCCGATATCAGTTTATCAGCATGCTTGCCGGGGACAGAGATAAGCAGTCCCCCGGAAGTCTGGGCGTCATTAAGAATGACCTTCAGGGGATGATTCACAACATGCTCCCACACAGTATGCTTGCCGGTATAATCCATGTTGGCTGCGGTCCCGCCAGGGATCATTTTTGCCAGTACCAGCTCGGTGGTACCCTGGAAGACAGGTACCTTTTCGGAAAATATACGTGCAGATACCTGGCTGGCCTTGACCATTTCAAGCAGGTGTCCCAGCAAACCAAATCCTGTTATATCTGTACAGGCATTTACCGGGTAATCATGCAGAAGCAGGGAGGCTTCCCTGTTTAATGTTTTCATGCTTTTAATGGCGAGATCCCTGACTTGCGGACTGACCTGGTCTTTCTTGATGGCCGTAGTAATAATTCCGGTTCCCAGCGGCTTTGTAAGTATCAGTGCATCTCCTTCTCTGGCTCCTGCATTACTAAGAACAGCATCCGGGTGTGAGGTAGCGCTGACAACCATTCCAAATACGGGTTCCGGGTTTTCAATACTGTGTCCGCCCAGTATGGCAATACCTGCCTCTGAAGCCACCTCACCGGCGCCTTCCAGGATATGCTGCAGGACTTCCATTTTCAATCGTCTGACAGGGAAGCCAACTATGTTAAGGGCGAAAGACGGCTGTGCACCCATGGCATAAATATCGCTTAATGCATTTGCAGCAGCTATTGCCCCGAAGTCAAAAGGGTCATCCACCATGGGAGTAAAAAAATCTACAGTCTGGATAAGGGCGGTGTCCTTATTGATCCTGAAAACGGCGGCATCATCAGATGAACTGGCATCTATCATCACATCTGGGGCATCACTATGTTTTATCCTTGAGAGTATTGATTCAAGATCTGCTGCCGGAAGTTTGCAGGCACATCCTAAACCATGTGTATACCTGGTTAGCCTTACCTTTTCTTTGTGGACGGGATCAGCCGGATCATGCTCCTGGCCATGCTGCATTTCACGTATTTTCCCTGAGATGATTTGAGAAGCCTGTTCAATTTCATCCCGGGTGCCTGGCTTTCCGGTAGAAAAACGTAAGGTTCCCATGATCAGCTCTTCTTTCAGATTCATTGCAGCCAGGACATATGAAATGTCCTTCTGATCTGCATGACAGGCGGAGCCGGCAGAAACCGCGACATCGTCGAGTGAAGATATCAGCAAACCGGCATCAATACCCGGGAAGCTGATGTTCAGGGTATTGGGCAGGCAGTGATCAGGATCTGCGTTCCATCTGGCACCGGGTACTTCACTGGAGAGCAATTCATAAAGAAGATCCCGCAACATCCTTAGATGACTCGCGGTCTTGTCAAGATCCCGGGCAGCCAGGTCACAGGCTTTGCCCAGGCCGACAATCTGCGATACGTTTTCGGTACCGGCCCGCAAATTAAATTCATGATCTGCTCCATGGATCAGTTTTTCAAGCACGACACCTTCCTTGATAAAGAGTGCACCTGTACCCTTAGGGCCATAAAACTTGTGTGCTGCCAGTGAGAGAAGATCGACTCCCAGTTCACCGACAATCGTTTTTATCTTTCCGGCAGACTGTGCGGCATCCGTATGGAAAAGGATGCCATGCTTCTGTGCGATCTGCGATATTTCTGTGATTGGCTGTATGGCTCCCGTCTCATTATTGGCATGCATGATGGAGATCAGGATGGTATCCCCTCGCAGAGAAGCTTCAATGGAGGCCGGGTCAACAATCCCGTATTCATTGACAGGCATGTAGCTGATCTCATACCCATCCTGTTCAAGGAAGCGGCATACTTCCAATACCGCAGGATGTTCAATAAGGGAGGTGATAATATGCCTGCCTTTATTCCTGCCGGCGTAGGCGGCTCCCTTGATAGCCATGTTATTGGATTCCGTTCCGCCGCTGGTAAATACAATTTCATGCGGCTGGCATCCAAGCAATCCGGCCACTTCAGTCCGGGCCCCCTCCACTGCTTTTCTTGTCAACAGCCCAAAGTGATGATCGCTGGAGGGGTTTCCGAAATGCTCCCTCAGGTAGGGCATCATGGCCTGAATTACTTCCGGATCAACAGGAGTGGTGGCATTGTAATCAAGGTAAATATGCCTCATGGATCTAAAATATTCTGGAACTGACTATTATTACTATTAGATTTTGGAAGGGTCCTGAGCACAAGCATGAGCAACCCGCCTAATAATTTATCATCTTATCGGTCATCAGGGATTCATAATCGGGATCAAGTTCCTCGGTCCAACCGATCAGGAACTTCGTGTAATCAGAGATTTCGAGATCCCATATGTCCTTTGCATAAGGATCATGCATGATCTCATCAGGGAATAGTTGTTCCAGGGTTCTGATCTTGTTTTCGCTCCTGCGGTAGATGGTCTTATGCATGTCTGCGGCACCATAGAGATGGAGAAAGTTATGGGCGATCTCGGAAGGATATTTATAGCTGAGAATGGCAAACTCTACATCATCAGTGTTTGTGGTGTTCATCTGCACAGAAATATCGGATTTAAAATAGTTGTTCAGCATATAGAACAGTGCCACGCTTTCAACATTATTCTCATCGCGCAGGAATGCTACCAGGCGTTCCTTATTTTTTGGATTTGATATTTCAGGTATGCCGTCTCTGTCTATAACAGAGATATTGGTCCCGGCAAGCTTGGCAATTCCATCGGCCCACCGGTTAATGGCAGGCATACCATTCTTCAGGTTGGGCTCCGTAATGCTGTTGTAAATCGTACCCTTAGGCAGGTTTTTACTGATGGAAATGAATTCCTTACCTATATAGTAATCCGCAATGATATTAAGACTGATATCTTCTTTCTTGGCCTGGGTATGGAGCCAGTTTATAGCAACTCTTATTGAATCTATGGTTGACTGGATATCATACTGGGTCCAGGGTGTGGTCTCTTTACTGTCAACAAAGACAAAGTACAAGAGGGAACTCCCCTTTAATGATTTACAAACGTTAATGTTGCGGGCCATCCTGTAATCCATGCGCTGCAATTCAAAGCTGCCGGGAAGGATCACAAGTAGTGCAAGGACTGATATCAGCAATAAGCGCTTCATATTTATTTCATATCTGCAGGAAAATACAAAAATATAAAAGTGTAGCAAATAATGAAACTAATAAATCATTGATTATCAACATATAGCTTATTTACGGAATAATACCTGCAAATATCCCTTACTCCACACTGTTGACATTTTGGCTTCCTGGCAGTGCAAGTATACCGTCCGTGAAGGATCAGCCAGTGATGTGCTTTTGAGATCAGTGATTCAGGGAAATGCCTGGTCAGCTGCATTTCTGCCTGCAGGGGAGTCCGGGCATTTGATGTCAGGCCTATTCTCGCAGATACCCTGAAAACATGGGTGTCGACAGGCATAACAGGCATCTTATGGATGACTGATGCTATCACGTTTGCCGATTTTCTTCCAACTCCCGGAAGCTTCTGCAATTGATCCACATCTGCAGGTACAAGTCCGCCGAATTCAGATACCAGCGTTCTGGCCATACCGATGAGATGCCTGCTTTTATTATTGGGGTAAGAACATGATTTAATAAGCTCGAAAACCTCTTCCTGGCTGGCCTCTGCCAGGAATGAGGCCTCGGGGAACTTCATAAAGA
>CAZILN010000097.1:0-8710 GCA_964540005.1 uncultured Bacteroidaceae bacterium
CCCGGCAGCCCAACATCATCTACATTATGTCCGATGATCATGCCGCACACGCCATTACTGCCTATGGCGGCATATATGATGAATATGCACCCACTCCCAATATTGACAGGCTGGCTGCCGAAGGGATGCTGCTGGAGAACGTCTTCTGTACCAATTCCATTTGCGGGCCCAGCCGTGCGACTATTCTTACCGGCAAATACAGCCATGTAAACGGATATTACAAGAATGAAAGCGGAGGAAAGTTTAATGCCGGACAGTGGACATTCCCCAAAGAGATGCAGGCAAACGGCTACCAGACTGCCATGATTGGGAAGTGGCACCTTCAATCAATCCCCCAGGGCTTTGATTATTTCAAATACCATGTAGGGGGCGGTGAACAGGGATTCTACTGGAACCCGGTATATAATGAGAACAGGGATACTGTACAGGAGGAGGGTTATGCCACCAACCTGACCACAGATTTTGCTCTGAAATGGCTGTCAGGGATCCGTTCAGAGGAAAAACCCTTTTGCCTGGTCCTCCAATATAAGGCTCCGCACAGGAACTGGGATCCCGATGAAAAATACCAGGATCTCTGGGAAGATATCGAGATGCCTTACCCTGCGACCTTCGACGATGATTATTCCACCCGCGAAAAGACCGCCGGTGATACCGATATGACTATGGAATCCTTCAACCGCAGGGATATGAAAATGAAGCCGCCGGAAGGGCTGACCGGAAGGGAACTCCAGAGATGGTACGGTTTCGGTAACCAGAGAGGCGATACACTCATCCCCACCGAAGGCATGACAAACCAGGAAGCACGTAAATGGAAATACCAGACTTATATCAAGGATTACCTGGCCTGTATAAAATCCGTAGATGATAATATCGGCAGGGTGCTGGATTATCTGGAACAGAGCGGGCTGGATGACAACACCGTGGTCATCTATTCCTCTGACCAGGGTTTTTACCTCGGTGATCATGGCTGGTTCGACAAGCGATTCATCTATGAGGAATCCCTGCGCATGCCTTTCCTGATCAGGTACCCTGAAAAGATAAAACCAGGTACAAGGAATTCTGATATTATAACCAATATCGATTTTGCCCCAACCATACTCGATATTGCCGGGATCCGGGCACCCGAGGAAGTGCAGGGGAAAAGTTTCCTTAATAACCTCATCAGCGGTAAGCCCGGGGACTGGAGGCAATCACTGTATTATCACTATTATGAGTTCCCTTTCTGGCATCATGTTCAGCCGCATTACGGGATCAGGAACCAGCAGTACAAGCTGGTCCATTTCTACTATAATATTGATGTATGGGAGTTTTTCGACCTCCAAAAAGATCCCGATGAGCTGACCAACCAGATCGATAATCCCGATTATACAGACATTATTGGTGAAATGAAAGAAGAACTGGCTGAATTAATGAAAGAATATGGTGATGATATAGCTCTTAATGAAATGCGCAAAATAACCGACAGGAATTTCAACCTGGAGCAGTAAATTTGTCTGGTCTTTCTCTGGCCGGAACGGTAAAGTGGAAACTGGACCCGGTGCCTTCCTGAGACTCACACCAGATCCTGCCCCCGTTCTTTTCCACAAAATCCTTGCACAGTATCAGCCCCAGGCCGGTCCCGGTCTCCCCCCCGGTCCCCGTAGTCTTGAACTTCAGATCTATATGAAACAATTTTTGAATATTCTCTTCTGAAATACCTGTACCCCGGTCTTTAACAGTGACTTGCAGCATATCCTCATTTTCCTGCACGCTTACCACGACCGAACCTCCTTTCGCTGTGAATTTTACCGCATTGTTGACCAGGTTCCTCAGAACAGTATTTATCATTTCCCTGTCCCCGTAGGCCATTATTTCATCCTCTACTTCTGACTCCAGGCTTATCCCTTTATTCCCAGCATGTATCCTGTGAAGATTCAGGTTTACCTGTATAAGTGTGGACAGGTTAAAGATGCCCGGAGTATAGTCTATCCTCCCCCTCTGCGATTTTGACCAGGTCAGAAGATTTTCCAGCAGGTTATAGATGAATTCTGCCGATTTATTGATCTTCTTCAGCGTCAGGATCTTCTCTTCCTCATCCATGCTTTCATAATTCACCGAGATCAGCTCACTCATTGAATACAGGTTTGAAAAGGGATTCTTCAGGTCGTGCGCAAGGATGGAAAAGAACTTGTCCTTTGTCGCATTCAGTTCCTTTAGCTGCAACTCGCTCTCCTCCACTTTTTCTTTCTGCAGGCTGATCTCAGCAGTTCGTTCCCGAACCTTGGATTCAAGCCTCTTTGTCTCTATCCTGAATTTGCGCTCCCTGCGCATGACAATAATGACCAGGATAATTATAATAAGGATGATATAAGCGCCATATGCATATTTGCTTCTCCACCATGGAGGCAGTATCTTTATTTTTATGCCAGTCCAGGCTTCATTCCAGACTCCATCATTGTTGGTCCCTTTTACCCTGAATGTATATTGTCCGGGTGGCAGATTGGTAAAAAGCACAAACCTTCTGCTTCCAATATCCCGCCACAGATCCGAGACCCCTTCCATCTGGTAAGAGTACCTGTTCTTTTCAGGATTGGTATAATCCAGGGCAGAAAATTCAACGGTGAATGAATAATCCTGGTAAGACAGTACCAACTGTTTTTCATACGCATTCATTTCCTGCCTTAGCCCCCCTGATTCTTTTATTATGGAGGTGATCCTGACGGGAGGGATATAGGTATTCTCGCTGAGTGAATCAGGATAAAATGAAACAAGTCCGTCAATACTGCCAAAGAAAAGTTCACCGTCATCTGCCCTGTACACAGCCTTCAGGTTGAACTCCATCCCCCTGAATTCATCTATAACCATAAAGCTTATGGCTTCCTCAAGTCCGGGATCTGCCATTGCCAGTCCACCACCGGTCGAAAACCACAGCCTGTCCTTATCATCTTCAATTATATCATAAATGATATTGCTGGGAAGCCCATCGTTGACCGAGAAATATGAAAATGCCGAATCGGATTTACTGAACCGGTTCGCACCCGAACTGGTCCCGATCCATATGTTCCCCAGGCTGTCTTCACACAGGGATATGGTGAAATTATCTATCAGTGTATTAATCGAGCCCGGATCATTCCTGTAATGATGCATCATTCCCTCTTCAGGCTTATACCTGTCAAGTCCGCCCGAAGTTGCTATCCACACCTCATTATCCCTGTCTTCAAGCAGGGAATAGACAAGGTTGCTGCTGATCTCCAGGGGTGGATCATTTTCGACTTTCAGGCTGGTCTGCTGCCTGGTTTCCAGATCCAGGATGCTTACCCCGTTCCCTGTTCCTATCCATATCTTGCCCTGGTGATCTTCAATAATACAGTATACTCTTATATCATTGAAAATATCGAATGCCTCCGCCCCGAAATAATCCTGTACTGATATGAAATCATTCAAACCCTCACGGAAAATACTGATCCCGTTCCTTGTTCCTATCCAGATGCGTGACCGGCTGTCCTTGAAAATGACATGAACATAGTTATCCGGAAGTTCAAGGATCCCGCTGGACTGTACGGCATAGTGTATGACATTATTCCTTTCCAGGTCAACAATGTTCAGTCCCTTTCCCCAGTTCCCCACCCAGAGCATGCCGTCCCCGTCCTTATAAACAGAGGCAATTAAATTATCCAGAAGATCAATGGAACCCGGATCGTCTGACTTTCGGTATGTCCGGATGTTTTTCTTTTTCAGGTCTGTTTTATCAATACCGGCAATGGTCCCGATCCACAGATTGGAGGAATTATCCTCAAGCAGGGAAAAGACGATGTCATGGCTTATATAATTATCCAGGCCGGAACCGCTCCTGAAATGGGTGAACGTGGCAGAGCCATCCGGACCGTATGATATTTTATTCAACCCGCCTCCCCCGGTACCAATCCAAAGGTTTCCCGATCGGTCCTGGATAATGGACCGGATTGTATTATGGCT
Organism: uncultured Bacteroidaceae bacterium; assembly: GCA_964540005.1. Taxonomy (GTDB): domain Bacteria; phylum Bacteroidota; class Bacteroidia; order Bacteroidales; family SM23-62; genus CAZILN01. The sequence goes on from CAZILN010000097.1 coordinate 3,955, forward strand.
CAGACTGTTCGGATCATTTATGTCTCGAAAAATTCTGCTGATCAGCTGTGTCTCTTTAGAATAAATGTTTAGTCCTATTTCCGTTCCAATAAGAATATTTCCCTTATTATCTTCGGCCAGGGCCATGACATGATCATTGCTGATGGAGCCATGATCCGAATCGTCATGAACAAAATTGGTAAACTGTTTCTCTCCTAAATCAAACAGGGCGAGTCCATGCTGAGATCCCAGCCATAATTTTCCATCGCTGCTTTTGATCACCGGTAAACCAATATCATATGCAGCACCCGCATGTTTAAAATTATTCGTGTAGGTCTCAATGCGGCCGGTATGCAGATTCAGGATGGTCAGCACGGGAGGTGTATGAATATACAATGAGGTTTCATCGGCATACAGTCCATACACAAAATAATCCTCAATAAGGGAAGAGTCTGTTTTGTATTCGATACGGGAAAAGTGCCCGGACTTCTTATTATATTTATTCAGTCCCCCTTTTGTTCCCAGCCAAAGGTTTCCGTCAGGGTCCTCGCATATATCAAAGATCCAGCTGTTTGAAATTGAATTGCTGTCGGATGGATCATAAAAATAATTCACAAATGAATACCCGTCATACTTGTTTAATCCGTTCTGTGTCCCTATCCAGAGGTACCCTTCAGAATCCTGGAGCATGCATTTTATCTCACTCTGGGAAACTCCCTCTCTGACAGAAAAATGCTCGAATGTGACAGCCTGTCCTGATACTGAAATACCCGTCAAGCAAATTATCATGCAGGACAATATAAGCAGGAGGATCATGTGGTGAAGTTTATACCGGAACATTTGAAATTTCATTCGTTACACTCGTTCTCTCATGAAGAATTATTCAGACTGGCTATGGATTTTAACTCCTGCTATAAACAAAGATCAGTATTATTACAATCTTATCAAACCCTGGATGCATGTTGCGTTAAATAAAAGCCTATTACTCCTTGATAATAAACAGGTATCCTTTCCCTTTAATTGTCTGGATTTCAATGGATTTATCCTCTTTCAGCAAATCCCGCAGTTTCCTGATATAGACATCCAGGTTCCGTGAATTGAAAAATGAATCGTCTCCCCACACCGAGAGTAACAGATTTTTCCTGTCGGTCAGCCTGTTTACCGAAGCAGACAGGATACTGAGTATCTGCATATCCCTTTGCGAAAGCCGGATGAGTCCGGATGGAGCATGAAGCTCATATAATGCAGGTTTGAAGAGGTACCTGCCAAGCTGAATACCGGCTTCAGCTGGCTGAGGGAAAGCATTCCTTCCGATATACAGTTCCAACTGCTTGTTTATCCTTACAATCAGCTCTTCCATACTGAAGGGCTTACGCATATAATCGGACCCCCCTGATTCGAAGCCCCTGACAAGATCTGCCGTCTCAACCCTGGCAGTAAGGAATATAACTGGAAGCTCAGGGTACCTGGCATGGATCTGCTCGCATAGGGTATACCCGTCAACATTGGGAAGCATGATATCCAGCACGCAGATATCGGGATTGAAGTCCTTAAGCTGTGTCAGAACTTTTGATCCGTCAGTTTCCCAGAGCACAGCAAACCCTTGCTTTTCAAGGGTTTCACAGACTATTTTCCCGAGGTGCACCTCGTCTTCAATGTACAATACCCTGGTCTTCATCACTGATCCGGTTAAACTGAAGAATAAAACTGCATCCCCCTTCACTGAGGTTTTCCTGGCGGATGCTCCCCTTATGCATGTCCATTACTTGCCGTGCAAAACTTAACCCCAGTCCGTGCCCCTTTACATTATGAAGATCCCCGGTCGGGATCCTGAAAAATTTGTCGAATATTTTTTCGCGGTATACCGAGGGGATACCCGGACCCTTATCCCGGACCTCTACGATTGTTTTATCCCGGTCCGTATAAAGCAGTATATTGATTTTTGGATTTTCACCGCTGTATTTAAGACTGTTATCTACCAGGCTGAGCAGAACGGCCTGTATGTACCTCAGATCAGCCTTAACATGAAAAGGCCTGTCCTCGCACTGAAGATCTACTTCAGCCTTTTCCCTATCGAGCCTAAGTTTCAGAACTGAGATTATCTCTTCCAGCAATCCTTTTAATTCAATTTTTTCCTGTTTAAGTGCCGCCTGGTCCTCATCAAGAATAATATGGTCGAGTACTTTTGCTATTAACCCATCTAGCCTGCTTACTTCCTTTGAGGCGATCTCCATATATTCCACTGCAGTTTCCGGTTCGTTCTTAACGTCATAGACGCGCAATGCTTCAAGAGCCACCTTTATGGTTGCCACCGGGGTCTTTAGTTCATGGGTTATATTGGAAATAAAATCCTGCCTCATCCTGTTCAGTGCCAGTTGCTTTCTCATCGTCCTGAATGTCAAAAGAAAAGCCGATGCTGTCAGGCCGATCATAAAGATCACAAACAATATCTGTGGCAAGATCAGCTGTAAGAGGTAAGGATTGACCTTCTCAACTTCTACTCCACCCACATCAAACATAAGATCGGTATCGATAAGGATGGCCGCCGAACCTGCCGGAGACTCTGGAGGAAGGCTGTCTTGAAGCCAGTATAATCCGAAATCCCATCCTTTGTCATCCAGTCTCGAAGAAAATATTTCCCTGAACAAATTCTCAAGTTCAGGATCTGTCAGGGCACTATTCATCAGGCCGTCTGTGCCGAATGTCTCCTGCGAACTGTGAAAGATCATCCTGATGCTCCGGTTTAACATGTTCCTGTTATTGACCCCGGAGATTTTTGCACTGTCAACGGAATAAGCGCGAATGAATGCCTGCCTGTACTCCTGAATCCCCTCACTGCTATCCGCAAAAACAGGCTCCCCTGCAGTAAGATCACACTGGTATGACCTGACCGACTTGTGAACCGGCTTCAGGGAATCCTCCTCTGCCACCACCATGACCGACAGCGATACTGAATCTCCCATGACAGGACTGACAATAGTTACATACACCAGGCTGTCGATGACCTGGTCCTGGGAAGAAAGGTATTCATGGATGAGCTTTTCATTCAGTTCCTGTTTTTCCTGTTTGTACTGGCTTACCAGCCAGTAGCCGGCAAATCCTGTCAGGACAGCCATGCTGAGGATCATCAGGAGGTAGGTAATAATGTATTTTCGTTTGCACACACGCAAATATAAGATCATAAGGTGAGAGGATGAACAGTATTAACCTTAATTAACCTTTAATCAGTATTGTTTAACCTGGAATATCGGCAGGGCTGCCTATTTTTGAACCAATATGATTAAAATATCTTTGCATCCATTATTAAACAATAAACAAAAATGAGAACACTTTTAGTAATGCTTGCCTTCTTCTTATGCGCGGCCATAACAGAGGCACAGGACAATACCATGACCGGCGGAAAGGTCATTTACGATGAAGTCATGAAACTTGATATCAAAATTGATGGCGATGCCAGCCAGTTTGCACATATGCTGCCGAAAGAGAGGAAAAGCGTAAAAGTACTTTTCTTCAACCCTGAGGAAAGCCTGTATGAAAAAGGTGGTGAAGAGGATGAATCCATTGACAAGGTGGTTGAATCAGGGGAAGCCATGGTGCAAATAAAAATGACCGAACCCGATAACAAGCTGTATACCAACCTGGACAAGAAATCAAAGATCGAGCAGAAGGAATTTATGACAAGGATCTTTCTTATTGAAGGAGGTATCCCTGAGCATTCCTGGAAACTGACAGGACAGCAGAAAATGATCCTCGATTATCCGTGCCAGGAAGCGACCCTGGAGACGGATGATAAACACGTTTCTGCCTGGTTTACTCCGGCTATCCCTGTCCCTGCCGGTCCGGCAGAATATGGCAGCCTGCCCGGACTCATACTTGCAGTTGATATTGATGAGGGACAGAGAGTGATTACAGCACGGTCGGTTGAATCCATAGAGCCTACAGCCGAGAATTTAAGAAAACCTAAAAAAGGAAAGAAAGTAAGCCAGGAGGAATACGAAGCCATTGTTGCCGAGAAGATGGAGGAAATGGGAGGTGAACAGGGTGAAGGAGGCAACGTTCATATGATGATCAGGATAGAACAGTAAGCAGGCGAAAGGATGAAGATAATTGCAGCTTGTTTACTGATATTCTTCTCAGTACAGGCATTCAGCCAGTCCAACAACATCAGCGGGAACATCCTCAAGGAGGACGGTTCAGCCATGGCTTTTGCAACCGCAGTGTTGCTGAATCCTGAGGACTCAACCCTGGTATATTACGGGATCAGTAATGATGAAGGATTCTTTGAGATAAAAAACATCAGAAGCGGGAATTACCTCATGCAGGTAGCATTCATTGGTTATGAGACCATTTACCGTAATATGAGTGTGCCCACACAGGAAGGGAATGCCCCGCTGGTATTTGTGATGAAGGAAGAATCCCTTGATATTGATGAGGTGCAGGTTGTCGGTGAGGCCATACCTATAGTTATTAAAAGAGATACCATAGAATATAACCGCTCTGCCTATAAACTCAGGGAGGATGACGTTGTGGAGGATCTTCTGAAGAAACTGCCGGGGATCGAGGTGGACAGGGCCGGAAATATCAAGGCACTGGGGGAAGAGGTACAAAGGGTGTATGTTGACGGGAAAGAATTCTTCGGTAATGACCCCAAGGTCGCTACCAGGAATGTGCCTGCCAGGGCTGTTGACAAGGTTCAAATGTATGACAAGCTTTCAGATGAAGCGGAATTTACAGGGATTGACGATGGCACGCGGGATAAAACACTGAACCTTGTCCT
>CAZILN010000098.1:0-9944 GCA_964540005.1 uncultured Bacteroidaceae bacterium
GATATAATTGGAAAGTATCAGTATGATCACTCCATGCAAAAAGGTTTCCCCGGGCTGTATCGATAAGGCATTGGGTGCATAATAAACAGAAATGGAAACCACTGCAATGGAATCAATCATCTGGCTGGTAAAGGTGGAACCATTATTGCGTAACCAGAGCATTTTGCCTTTCGTCAACTTCCTGAAAAAATGAAATACATGGACATCTATAAACTGTGCCGTCAGATAGGCGACCATGGAGCCTGCTGTTGCACCAAAGGTCCATTTCCTCATCTGGAAAAATATATGGTTGGGATCCTCTAGGGCAGGCAGTCCGTTTTCCATTATCTCAGGATGGGGCGGCAGGGCGCCTCCCACCCACATGATGAAGATGACCCAGAGATTGAGCAGCAATCCGACCCAGACAACCGTATTGGCGCGTTTTTTCCCGTATAGTTCACTGATAAAGTCTGTGCAGAGGAAAGTGATGGGATAGGGCAAGACACCCACGAAAACCACAAAAGGCACATGCATGCCAAATATGGTGAAAGAAAGGTCAATTTGCCGTGAAAGTCCGAGAATATTCAGAATAGCAAGCGTACCAAGAAACATCCCCACCAGAACAATAAAAACAACTTCACGCCTGCGTTGAATTATCGGATCTGTACTTTCATCACTGCCAAACATACAATCTGAGAGTTAGTTTCAACTTGAACAGTACCCGCAATTTAGCATTAAAGTACTTGTTATAAACGGTAAACTTAAACAAAATTTTATTACAGAAGTATTTATTAAGGTCAACTACAGTTTTTCTATGACGAGTGAAGACAGTAAATATGCCTGATACGGGGGAATCCGGAATAGCAGCAAAAATTTTGAAATAAAAGTTACAATCCCGGTTTATAAGTTTTTTTCTTATCTTAATAAATTTATTAATAATTCATGAACTTTGATTTCATTAATTCGAACAAGTTTCTTAATGTTGTATAGTTCATGGAATGATAAATAATTTATGGCAAGAGGAATATATAAAGCTCTTAACATAGAATCAGGAGAGGCTACCAATGTCTTCATCCTGATTTTTCAGTCTGTGTTCCTTGGGATATTCTATGGTACATTTGATATCAGCGCGCATGCCCTGTTCCTTGAGGTCTACCCGGCTGACATGATTCCCAAGGCCTATATTATTTCGGGTATTGCGGGTATACTGATGACTTCTGTTTATTCGTTTTTCCAGAGCCGGATCCGGTTCTCAATTTTTGCTATTATCAATTTAGTCATTGTAGCCGGACTGACAGCCCTGATGCGTTTTGGTTATGTCCTTACCAGCCAGGAACGCATAGTTTTTGTCATATTCGTCATGATGGGCCCCCTTAATATCCTGGCATTGCTCGGTTTCTGGGGGACAACAGGAAGGATATTTACTCTCAGGCAGGGAAAAAGGCTGTTCGGAATGATCGATACAGGACAAATCATTGGTATCATCATCAGTTCCTATGCCATCCCGGTCCTACTGTCTTTTGAGTTCGAAACGAGGAATCTCCTGCTGATTTCTGCAGTAAGCATCGTTGTTGCTTTGCTTATTCAATTTTTTGTATCCGGACGAATACCCAGGGAAAAAGCCAGCAGGGAACCTGCAACGGAAAAAGTGAGAGGTGCGAGTTTTCTGTCAACATTGAAAGACAGGTACATCCTGTACATGTCCACTTTTGTTATACTACTGGTCATTGTCACATTCTTTGTTCACTTTACCTTTATTACTGTTTCCAAGGAAAATTATCCTGATCATGTGGATTTTGCTGCTTTCCTGGGATATTTTAATGGTACACTTATGATATTCAGTGTAATACTTAAGACATTTGTATACAGTAAGATAATGAAGACATATGGCTTACGGCTTACCCTGGCTATTACTCCCTTCCTGATCCTCCTGTTTACAATAATAGCAGCCATAGTCGGTGGATTCTTTGGTTACAGTGTAGGTGCTGCTGCTTTTACCCTGTTCTTCCTTTTACTCTCGGTCAGCAAATTATTTACAAAGGCCCTGCAGGATTCCATGGTGGCTCCTTCCATGAAGATCCTTTATCAGTCACTTGATTCAAGGATCAGGTATGCGGTACAGGCCCGGATTGACGGAACAGTTAATGAAATTGCAGCACTGGCCTCTGGTCTGATCCTTGCAGGATTAGGGGCGCTGGCATTTATTGAAATCATACATTTTACCTATGTGCTGGCAGGCTTCCTGGTTTTATGGCTTCTGGTTGCACTCGGGTTGTATACAGATTACAAGCGGTCCTTAAACAGTTCACTTGCCAAATTCAGGGAAGCGAGTACTACCGAAGAGGAAAAACTGCCATCGGATTTTATAATTTCTGAACTTAAAAAAGGTACCCCGGTTCATATACTGAATGCCATTAAAATAACAGAGTATATCAGTTTCAGGCATTTTAAGAACACCCTTATCGATCTTATTGGGAATGCTTCAAAGCATGTGAGCAATTTTTCTCTGAAGAAAATCCATGAGAATCTTTTCCTGGATCGCAAAGATGAAATTAGTTCAAAGTTAAAAGGAACAAGTTCGAAAGAGAATAAAGAACTTATCAGGGAGTTGATCAAATCAATGAGTGATGAACGGCTGGCAGGTGTCAGAGATGATGATCTGGCCCTGCTGATCAAATCAGTAAATCCTGAAGACAGGATTGCCGTAGCTACCTATATGTTTCAGGCAAAAGAATTCAAACATTTGCCCTTATTGAATACCCTCTTGCGTGATCACGATCCGGATGTCAGAAAGGCAGCTATTGACGTTGCTGTCAAATGGAAGGTTTCTGACACTGTGCCCATAATGATAGACTATCTGAATACCCCCCTGTACGACAGGGCATATGAGGCGCTGATAGATATCGGTGAAACCGGACTGGAAGGCATTGAACAGGCATTCTTTAAATCAGGCATCGATGAGCTGGTCCTCAGGCGCTTAACCCGTATTCTCGGTGAAATTGCCAGTCCAAAAGCTCTTGAGATTTTATTGGAGAAAACAGGACATTATAATAAGGACGTAGCCCTGCAGGCCCTGCAATCCCTCACACTGTGCAAATACCAGGCCGACGAGGAAAATATCAATAAGATTGCACTGACCGTCAGGCATATTATCTCTGTCCTGGCATGGAACCTGGCCGCCGAATTTACCATCAATGAACATACTCTTGGTAAGCATCTGGAAAAAGCCATATCCGAAGAGATTACATCTAACTTCGATCAGATGTACCATCTTCTGTCTATAGCCTATGATTCCAGTTCCATCTATCATATCAGGCAAAACCTGGAATCCGGCACAAGTGAAGGAATTGGATTTGCCATTGAATTACTTGACCTCTTTATTGCTGAAGAATTAAAACCTGTATTATTCCCGGTCCTTGATGATACCAATATCGTGGAGAAGATCAAACAACTGCAGGTGGAATTTCCTATTGAGATCCTTGAACCCAAAGAACTCCTGCTTTCAATAATAGACAGGGATCCCAACTATATAAACGCATATACCAAGGCCTGTGCATTATATGAAATGGATAAGCTGGAAGAATTCGAGATCAGCCAGGATCTTATTGCCCAGGTATTTAATCCGGACCTGATATTGGCTGAACTGGCTGCATGGCAGATGAGAAAGCTTGATCCCACCGTTTATGAGAAGCTTACTGTCAGATTGGATCAGGATGCGCGGAACAACCTGAACGAAAGGCTGTTTGCTCTTGACTCCGGCCGGACAGAACTTTTCATTGAGATAATATTCAGGCTTGAAAACCTGGAGTATTTTGCTTCATTGCAGGGGAACCTGATTCTCAACCTGGCACGAAATTTTGAGGTAGTGGCTATCCCTGAAGGCCAGGTACTTCAACTGGAACCTGATAAGGAGAAGCATATCATTGCCTATGTCAGGAAGGGAACAGTGAGCCTTGTCAGGGCAGACAAAGAACTAATGACTGCGGCACAGGATAATCTCATTAGTTCTCTTCCATTTCTTACAGTGGAAGGGACCGGATTTAAGATAAAAGCAAGCAGCGACACTACGCTTTTTACGGTTGATCTGTATACCCTGAGAAAGTATATGTTTGATAATAATGAGTTCGGCGTGGCAGTGTATAATTGGATGAATGACCAGATTATTCATGAAAAAGAATTCCTAAATACAATAGAAATGGTATCTTAGGAAGATTTTATCAGAATCGGATATGGCAGGAAAGACCACAACAATATTCAAGCAATTAATTTTCAATGTTGTCGCTCCAGCAATTACAGCGCTGATGTTCCTTGGCGCTTTAAACTATACCCATACCAAAAACATCCTTGTCGAATCGAGTCACGAAAAGAATATAATCATCTCTGACGAAATAAAGCACATTCATGAATTGCAGGACCTGGCACTGGAAATTTTACAGAATGTGCTGAATCCAAGGATGGAAGAGATCAGCAACAAGCTGGTCCATCAGTATTTCGTTGACACAAAGGATATTGAGGATGCAAATCTTTTCAAAATCAGGAGCCAGCTGGGAATGAACCCGGATTTTGAAGACATATATATCATTAATAGCCAGGGTGTGGTTGTGAATACAACCTTCAGGGCAGACAGCGGACTTAATTTCTTCGATTTCGGGATAGAACACAAAGAACTCCTGCTGGGGGTTCTGGAAAGCGGGGATTATGTAAGTGAGCGCTTTGGCGTTGAAGCCAGTACCAAGCGTTTGAAGAAATATACCTACCATGGCACCATTGATGGAAAATATATTATTGAACTGGGAATTTATTCACCAAAGGCCGATGAAATCATTGAAAAGATCAACGAAAGGCTGATCAACCTTTCAGAGGAGCAGGAAGGTATCGAATCTGTTGCCCTTTTCATCGTAGCAGAAAAGCCATTTTCCATGGTCGAAGGCGTCTTTCTCAGTGAGGAACAAATCCCCCTTTATGAGCAGGTGCTCAGGGAAAAGGAAAATGTAAGCCTGAACGCCAGGGAAGGAAAACAATGGATTACCTATGAATATATATATATGTACAGGAAAAACACAGACCTGTACAAAGAATCCGTGATACGGATCATATCAAACCGTTCCGCTGAAAAAATCCTGCTCAGGCGTGAACTGGTAAATTTCCTTCTGATCTTCGGACTGGCCCTTGTTGTTGTTATGGTGCTCCTGTACAGGAAAACCAAGGTTATAACTGATCCCATTAAAAACCTGGTGGAGAACGTTAACCGGATTACCAACGGACACCTTAATGAAAGGGCGGAAGTCATTGGGAACAATGAGATTACATCTCTTTCTGAGAAGTTCAACCTGATGATAGAGCAGTTGGAGAGCTATTATAATGAACTGGAGGAAAAGGTAAGGGCGCGTACTGCAGAAATAGAAAAGAACAAGGAAGAGATCGAAGCACAGAGGGATTCACTGGAAGAACAACGGAATATGCTTTCAGACGCCAATGTTAGCCTGCAGGAAGCATTCAGCGAAATTGAAGAGAAAAACAGGCACATTGAAGACAGCATCCGTTATGCCAAGCGGATACAGAATGCCATCCTTCCCCCTGATGAATATGTTGACAAATTATTGCACAATTACTTCATTTTATACAAGCCCAAGGATATAGTAAGTGGTGATTTTTACTGGGTAAACGCAAAAGATGGCATGACCTATATAGCTGCTGTAGACTGCACGGGACATGGGGTACCCGGGGCATTCATGTCGATTGTGGGCCATGACCAGCTGGATTATGCAGTAAATGTCACTGGCGCCCGTACGCCTTCTGACATACTTGATGCACTTAACCATGGTGTTACAGCAACTCTCAGGCAGACCCGCACCGTACTATCTGTAAAGGACGGAATGGATATTGCATTATGTGCGATTAACTTTGAAGAGAGTAAAATGCAATATGCAGGGGCATTCAATCCAATGTACCTGATAAGGGATAATGAAATGACCCAGGTAAAAGCCAATAAATTTCCGATAGGAGCCTTTATCGGAGAAGAATTGAGCAAATTCACCAATCACGAAATAGACATTCAAAAGGGCGATGTTGTCTATATATTTTCTGATGGCTATTCCGATCAGTTTGGCGGACCCGATAACAGGAAGTTCCTGAGCAAAAGATTCAGGGATATGCTGGTCGATATTCACCGCCGTCCGGCCAAGGAACAGGAGAAACTCCTGGACGAGACAATTGAAGACTGGAAGGGTCAATATCCACAGGTCGATGACATTTTAGTCATTGGAATCATGTTTTAATAGCACAAAAGCCCGAAATTCAGACAATTTTTTTAACTTACGTCTCAAGTTTTTAATGGATTCATGCCTGCGTGATACATTTCGGTATTGCATGCAGGCATAATATATATGATAAGAAGCTTCATTGCGATAATTGAAAATTAATAAACAACGCATGAAATTCACAAATGATATTTGTCTGATCCTTCCGGAAAAAGAGGATAAACTGGATAAAAAATTATCTTCTTGGATCAATCTTTTCAGGAAAAATCTCAATACCATCCTGAAGAGGAACCTGAAAAGAGATCTTCAGTTCAGGGTGCTGGTGCCGGATGCCAAATCCGGTATAAGCTTCCTTGAGGAATCGGCCGTTTCAGTCATATTCATGGACGGCTCCTTTACCGGTTCCACGAATTTCATAAAACTGCTTGATGCTTTGAATGAGAAGATTGATTCGAAAAAGGAGCTGCAGATCCAGGAAGGAAGGATCACCAAGCTGGCAATTTCAGGATCAGGACAGGAACTGGCCTCCACTTATCTTAAATATATACCGGCAGCAGAATTCTTTTCCACAGACGATGAAAAAGGGGAATCACTGCTTGATATCGATTCTATTTACTACTGGTCGAGACTACTGGATATAAGTACAGGTATGCAGAAGATTATTATTGAAGGAACAGATCCCTCAAAAACGGAATCAGAGGAAAGGGCCCTGATCTTTCTTGCCAATACAACCGAAGACCAGGACTTAAACAGGGAACTGCTGCGCAGGGAATTCCTCCAGCATGGACACCTGGTTGAACCCGACATTGATTTGCGATTCCTTCCGGGAGATCCCGGTGCATATCTGCAATCCATTCTGAAGAAAGCCAAAGTAGCAGTACATATATTCGGTAATGATTATGGTAAGATATTTGGAGACAGCAAGGTATCACTTCCTGAATACCAGATGGATCTGGTAAGCGCATTCATAGATAATCTTGAGAAAGAGAATGCCAGCGAAGAGGAAAACCTGATCAGGCTGATCTGGATCTCCCCGGAAATTGCCCCGGTCGATGAGAAGCAGATTGCATTTCTCAGCCAGGTTCGCCAGAATATCGAAAAACTGCAGAGAACCGAGATCATCCAGGCCCCTGTGGAACTTTTTAAATCAATTATCCTTAAAAGGCTGAGACAGTTCAGGGTAACTAAAGACAAACCAGCAGCCGTATTCCTGGCAGACAGGAAAACGGTATATATTATACATGATAAGAGGGATGAAGCAGAATCTGTTGAATTGATGGAGAAATTCACGGCTGCCGGGATGAATGCGGTTATGATCGATTTTCATGAAGGTCAGGCCAACCTGATCAATAAACATAAAGAGAACCTGGTAAGATGCGATGCAACCCTGATTGTATATGGCCATACAAACAGGTTCTGGTTGTCGAGTAAAGTGAAAGACCTGCTTAAGGCGCCTGGATTCGGACGTGAGAATCCACTTGTTGCCAAGGGCCTCCTGGTAAGCGGGGAAGACGATCTGAAAGGCATGAGCCTGCCGGATGATCTCATCATGGTAAACAAAAAGGAGGCACTGAAACCATTTATTGAGAAACTGAAGCAATAAAATATGGCTAAATCAAAAAAAGATCAATCTGTTATTGAGATCGATCAAACTCAGGATGTGATGAATCCCTTCCCCGGATTGCGTCCATTCAGTATCGAGGAGAGCCACCTGTTTTTCGGAAGGGAAGGACAGAGTGAGGAAGTACTTCACCAGCTATCCGAGAACCGTTTCGTAGCAGTAATAGGAGCTTCCGGTAGCGGTAAATCCTCATTAATGTATTGTGGCCTGGTGCCTATCCTTTACGGGGGATTTATTGCGGAAGCAGGTTCTGAATGGAAGATCATAACCACCCGTCCGGGAAACCACCCCATCGTGAATCTTGCCGATTCCCTGGCAGCGTCCGACGAGAAAGCCTCACCAGAAGACCGGCTGATCAACAGGAACATCACCCTGGCTATTCTTCAGAGAAGTTCACTTGGCCTGGTGGAAGCCATTTCCCAGATGGATATCAGCAAAGAGATCAACATTCTGCTGATGGTCGACCAGTTCGAAGAACTTTTTAGGTTTAAAAGAAGCCGGCGCGATGAAAGCACCTTCAATGAATCTGAGGCTTTTGTAAAACTCCTGGTGGAGGCAACTAACCAGTCGGAAATATCTATTTATATGGTATTGACGATGAGATCCGATTTTATCGGGGAATGTTCGCAATTCCAGGATCTGACCAGCCTTATCAACCGGAGCAACTACCTGATACCACAGATGACCCGTGATGATTTCCGGGATGCCGTAACCGGACCGGTGGCAGTGGGACATGCCATTATCGATCCCAACCTGGTCCAGCAGCTGCTGAACGATGTGGGAGACAACCCTGACCAACTGCCCATACTGCAGCATGCCATGATGCGGACATGGGATTATTGGTTGCAGCAGAAGGACACCGGCCGGCAGATATCCGTTTCGGACTATAATGCAGTGGGAAGGATGGAAAAGGCCCTTTCCGAACATGCAAACGAAGCCTTTGAAGAACTGTCTACAAGGGAGAAGAGTCTATGCGAAAGCATGTTCAAGACCCTTACAGATAAAGGAGGCGATAATATAGGCATCCGCAGGCCTACCAGGGTGGAGATCATTGCAGATATTGCCAGGGCCGAACCGGAAGAGATCATCAAGGTAGTCGAGGTATTCCGTGCCCCCGGACGATCATTCCTGGCCCCGGCACATCACGTGAAACTGGATGCCGGTTCTGTTATTGATGTATCCCATGAAAGCCTGATGCGGATATGGGACCGGCTCAAGTTATGGGTTGATGAGGAGGCCCAGGCAGTCAACATGTATAAAAGGCTGTCTGATGCATCCGAATTGTTCCAGAGGGGAAAAACCGGACTATGGCGCCCGCCTGACCTGCAGCTGGCACTCAACTGGAGAAGAAAGCAGCAGCCCACACTTACCTGGGCGGAACAATACAATCCTGCCTTTGAACGTACCATGGTATTCCTTGATACCAGTGAAAAGGATTTCATTGCAGAAGAAGAAAATAAGATCAGGCTGCAGAAACGCTCATTGAAGCGTTCGCGGATCTTTGCTGGTGTACTGGGTACAGCGGCCATTATCTCCATCGGACTGATGCTATGGTCCTTTGTGCTGAGGGGAGAAGCCCTGAAAGCAACTATGGAGGCCATCCGGCAAACCGAACTGGCCGACAGTTCTGCCTTGGTGGCAATTTATCAGCAAGAGCAGGCAGAACTATCAGCAGAAGAGGCGCTCAGACAAAAGGCCCTGGCTGACAGCAGTGCCAATGTGGCCAGGCTCAAACAAATCCAGGCTGACAGCAGTGCAAGTGAGGCAGATCGGCAGAAGGCGAGTGCTGAGCTCTCAGCCCTCGAAGCCCAAAGGCAGACGAAAGTTGCCGAGCAGGAGGCAGAAAGGGCACAAAGGGAGCAGGAACGGGCACAAGATGCCAGTGAAGAAGCCAAACGGAACCAGACATTATCCATTGCCCAGTCTATGGCTGTAAAGTCCCTGCAGGTTGATAATGATAATAATCTGAAGGCACTTCTTGCATTTCAATCCTATCTTTTCAACCTTGATAATGGTGGGAGAGTGCATCATGCCGACATTTACTCTGCATTGCATGATGCAGCACTGGCACAGAAAGGACAGAA
>CAZILN010000099.1:0-8557 GCA_964540005.1 uncultured Bacteroidaceae bacterium
CCGGACTGGCAACCGAGCAGGGCTGTCAGCAGGACAAGGGTGCTTATTTGCAGGAAACTGGTTCTTTTCATCTCTGTGGGTTATTTTTGTATCCTGAACAAATTTATACTATTTACAGAGAAAAAGTAACGAAATAACTCAATCCATGTTCTATCTTATTTAAACCTGGAGTAAATTGATTTTCTATTCTGCCGAAAACTTAATACTTTCAGGTTCTCGACACATAATTAAAAATTCAAGAACAAAATGGGAACACAAAGAGATAAATGGAATGGTAAAATATCTCATATCTCCCAACTGGGAGGAATTGAAACTTCTGTCCTGGATAACGGTCCGGGTAAAGGCGTCAGGATAGCATGGATCAACACGGGATCGGGCCTGCGGTTCAAGGTGGTCCTGGACAGGGCCATGGATATAGCAGAAGCTTCATATATGCAGTACAATCTGGCATGGATCAGCCGTACAGGGATTACGGCTCCCAATCCGGCCTCTTTTGCAGGAACCGAATGGCTGCGAACCTTCACAGGAGGTTTGCTGACCACCTGCGGGCTTTCACATGTGGGCCCTCCTGAAGATGACGGACCGGACCAGCGGGGGATACACGGCCGTATCGGAAACATCCCGGCAGAACTGGCCTCAATTGTCCAGCCGGATATTCATACAGGCAACCTGGAAATGAGTATAAGCGGAATAATCGGGGAGAACAGGGTATTTGGTCCCAATCTTGAACTAAGGCGCTGTATCGCAGCCAGGCTGGGCGAAGCAACAATAAGAATAAGCGATGAGGTAAGGAACTGCGGTAATGAAGCCGTACCCCATATGCTGCTGTATCATTTTAACTGCGGCTGGCCCCTGGTAGACCAGGGAGCCGGCATACTCTGGAAGGGGGACTGGGAATCAAGGGGGCTTGAAATGGATGATGCCCTGTTCAGGAAGGACAATGATTTTAAGACATGCCCCCCGCCGATTGATCCACACCTGGGAGGAGGGGAAGCCTGCGGATTCATTGATATGGCAAGCGATAAGGACGGCTATAGCATCTGTGGCATTCATAATCCCGGATTGAACCTGGCCCTGAGTATCAGGTATAAAAAATCACAACTGCCGGCTTTTACCAACTGGCAGCACTGGGGCCGGGGTGAGTATGTAACCGGACTCGAACCCGGGACCAACACCCCGATCGGGCAGGATGAGGCACGAAGATTGGGGAAGCTTATTACACTAGAACCGGGGGAAAGCCGGAAATATGAACTTGAGCTTGAACTCATGAATGATGAAAGTCAGATCCGGAAACTGCTCAATAAGATAGGCTAAAGCAGTCAGAAATGCTGCTGCACTATTAATATAACCTGTGAGATAATGAAAAGAAGAAATTTTATCAGGACATCGGCAGTCCTTCCGCTTGCGGGCATGGCAGTGTCATCCTGCGCTGTTGAAAGTGAAGATGGCAGGGATTGTTATTCAGGGCCCGTTATTCTGGGACTGAATGCTTATTCATTTAACAATTTACTGCTGGAGGGTAAAATGAGCATTAAAGAGTTGTTTGCCTTTGCTGTACAAACCGGTTTCCGGGGAGTGGACCTGACAGCCTATTACATTCCGGGATATCCTGAGGTCCCACCGGATGAAACCTTATTTGGGATTAAAAAACTGGCTTTCAGATATGGCCTGGCCATATCAGGTACAGGGGTGAGGAATGATTTTACCCTGGCTGACCCTGAAAAGAGGAAAGAACAAAAACAGCTGGTAATGGACTGGGTGGTGGCTGCTTCAAAGCTGGGAGTACCACATATCAGGATCTTTGGAGGGAATACGGAACCCGAAGGACATAGCCGGAAAGAGATCATTGCATGGATGATTGAAGATATCAGGGAATGTGCCAGCTTCGGTAAAAAAAACGGTGTGATGATCTCTTTCCAGAATCATAATGATTTCATAAAAAGCGCCGATGAGGTCATTTCCATTCTGAAAGCCGTTGATTCTGAATGGTGCGGACTGATGCTTGATACAGGAAGCCTGCCACAGGGTGATGTATACCAGGAGATTGAAAAGCTCATACCCTATGCTGTCACCTGGCAGGTCAAGGAGAATGTTAAGACCGGAGGCTCCGAATATCCTGCTGATTTCAGCAAGCTGATATCCCTGATAATTAAATCCGGATACAGGGGCTGGCTCCCATTGGAGACACTGGGAGAGGGTGATCCCTATGGAAAAGTCAGGGCACTTTATCAGGCAGTAAGCAGGGAGTTATCCTTGGCGGCAACCGGTAAAACTGATGCCTGAGGTTAAAAACCTGATATTTTTTCAGTATATTGCTGATAAATAGTTTTGACAGATGTCATTATTTGTCGGAGCTTTTCTTGCTTTTTGTAGATGAAAGCACTTAAAACAATAGTTTTTCTCAGCTTCCTTTTGTTTACTGCCGCCAATCATGCCGACGCACAGCGAAGACTTAATCCTATGCAAGCGTTATATGGTGAGTTCTGGTTGATCACCCCTGATCAAAGCTATCGTGCTGCCGGTATCAGTTATGAGAGGTTTTTCAGTCCGAAAAGTACTCTATCCATAAAATTTGGAGCCGTTCCCAGTTTCTCGGCAAAGATAGTTGATGTTCCCGTTATGATACAGGGCTATACCCACAGTGGGCGCAAGCATCACGTGGAATTCGGGGGAGGACTCGCTCCCGAGTTTGATTATTTGGATGAATTTAAAGTCACACTCCATCCCATGGTACTAGCGGGGTACCGTTTCTACCGGGGAACCGGACTGATGTTCCGGGCCACGATGAATTATGTTATCTACCCGGACGCCTTTCCAAGTCCCTCAATCAGTATAGGATACGCGTTTAAATAACACAATTGCAACCTCCATCTCTTTTTCCTGTCTTTATGTATGAGTGATAAATGATGTGACTGTTACAGCTTATAATTAACTGTAATATCATCTTATCTGGAATAAATAAATAAATCGAAATGAAATGAATATGAAAAAATTGATGACCCCGGCACTTATCCTGTTGATCGTCATCTCAGGATGTGATATTTATGATTATGACAATACAAGGGTCATCGTTGGCAGCGGTGAAATAGTCAGCGAGGAAATGGATTTCCAGGATTTCTCAAGCATTAATAATACCGGTGTAGCCAATGTTTATATCACCAAGGGAGAAACCCAGTCTGTAACTTTCAGGGCACAGCAGAACATTCTGGACCTGATGACCGGACGGGTCAGGAGGGATCAGCTGGTTATTGGTTTTGCCGACAATATCAGCATCCGGGACAGCAAGGAGATCTCTATTGAAATAACCACACCCGGGATCACTGCTATTAGCTCCCAGGGGGTTGGTGATTTTTTCCTGGAAGGAGAGCGGCAGTCAGAGCTGTACATCAATATTACCGGGGTAGGTAATGTATGGGCATATGACCAGCCTGTTGATTACTGCAGGGTAATTCTTACCGGCGTTGGCAATTGTTTTGTGCTGGTCTATGATACCCTTGATGTGAATATTACCGGTGTAGGCGGACTTTATTACAGGGGGGAGCCCTACCTTATAACCAGTATAACCGGTGTTGGCGGAGTGATCAACGATAACTGATCATTCATACCGGAGATGAGCGATCAGGTTCCTGCCGACAGCGAACCTGGTAAACAAGCCTATCCAGATAAAAGCGTTCACCAGGAGCAAGCCAAGGATTACTGCCAGGTTTGTCAGTGAGATATCAGTGTTAACTGACAGCAGGCTTGGAAGAGTGGCGATAACAGCAGCAATGAATCCTGAGAGAATACCGGCAAGAAGTAATACAGTGTATTCAAGGAAAATGATTGAGTTTATTAGCGGTGAACTGTACCCGATGGCCTGAAGCAGGCCAATTTCACTTTTACGTTCCATAATGCTTCTGGCCAGTACTATCCCCAGGCCGATTGTTCCAAGCAGTAAACTCAAAACGCCGAGCATCAGGAATATTGACAGGTAAGTATTCTCTACCGTGTAAAACTCGGCTAGCCTGTCGGATGTCTTATTCATTCGCCAGCCAAAGTCACGGAAGATCCTCATCAATTCTTCGCCGGTATTTGATCCCGCTTCATCCGCAGGATTGATAAGAAAAACTTCGGACCCGCTTGAGGCGGGAAAATTGCTCAGAAAATGCTGATCGGAAATAATAACATAACCCTGGAAAACAGAAGCTGCCAGTCCACCAACCAATTTCAGTCTCAGGGTATCTCCGGCAGCATTCTTATACTGGAGGGTATCACCCACCTTCCGTCCCAATCCCCATTGTATCGCCGTCTGATCGGCAATAGCCGGGATCACCCCCCCGGGAAGGGATTGCTCAAGTGTCAGCCAGGGATGGTTTACATCAAGATCTTCGGTTCGGCTGACAAAACTGAACCTTCCTTCCAGCTGTGCCGGGTTAACACCAAGTATGGCCGGATTACTAACCCTGTTCAGGTTAAGGCAACTGGCATCATCGCCCTGGCTCTTGCGGAACTGTACAAAATCATACTTCCCTTCCAGTCCGTACTGACTGGTAACCTGTGGATCGTTAAGGTTGTGCAGGACAGGGATGGTGGCTTCTGCGAAGTATCCGAACCCTCCTGTACCACCGGAAAGGTCATCTGTCCCTCCGGATAAGTCTTTGCGGTTTGCCCCGGTGGCTACTACGATGAATGTTCCCAACGCAAACAATACTATGATGGCAAAGCTTCTTCTTGGATTCCTTGAGATATTGCGCCGGCTGAATTTATATACAGTATCCAGGTAGTCAGATCGTGCCTGTCCGGGATTCACAAAGTACAGGCAAAACATCAGGAAGCCGATCAGCAGCAGTCCGCCGGCAATGAAGTATCCTGAGGTACTTACCTCTGTTGTATTCATCCGGATAATGATCCCGGCCGATACCAGGACTGACATCAAACCGGAAAGCAATGCTGGTTTTGAGGACCTTTCTCTGACACTGGCAGGCCTGTCTTTCTGTATATCAGCTGTTTGCTTTTTCAGCCTTCTGCGGAGGCTGACGTATATAACAATCACCCCGATTAGAAAACCAATAAGAAAACCTTCCAGGAGGGTTAGTACTTCGAGCCTGATCTCCAGTATGCTTGTTCGCACAATATCAAACCAGATCCTGTTCATTAACAGGAGGATTAATTTATTATACAACAGGGCCAGGAGTATTCCCGTGGCTGCGCCGAAAAAGGAGACCAGCATACCCTCAAGGATGAATAACTTTATTATCATGGCCCGGCTGAATCCTATGGCGGAGAGTGTTCCTGCCTGTGGTATGCGGGGATTTAGCGACAGGAGAAAAAGCATGGCTGTAAGCAGTATGGCTGAAACCAGGACGAAGAAACTGAGGCCAATAAACAACTGGCTGAAATCCACACCATTACTGGCAGCCATCCTGGACTCTGACCTGATATCCGAGACCTCAATTCCGATTTGTCCGGGGAGCAGGTTTGACCGGAAAAGCTGAAGCAATCCTGATTCATCCATATCCCCGGCAGGGAACCTTATGGCCGTGTAATCACCAAACCTGTTCTGCCAGAGTTTTTCACCCAGGGCAGCCGATATGAATGCCTTGGGTGTTCCCCCATACTGGTTCCAGTAGACCTCGTCTTTATCCCGGATCTTCTCCAGATCGATCGGGATACCTGCTTCCCAATCCCTGCAGTTACCCGCATCGGAGAGTCCGGGTAAAAACGGCATCAGGTCTTCACCCCCGTATTCACCTCCCACAGCAATGACTTTTTTAACCTGTAGGCTGACTGACTCTTCTTTCAGGGTCCGGAGCGGACCAACGACAAAATAATCCAGTCTTATGCTGTCGCCTGATGTTATTCCAAGGTCCGTGGCCAGCCAGCGGTTAACAATTATCTCATTGTCAGTCAGTCCTTCTTCCAGGGCCGACACAAAGGAATAGGGGGTTTCCTTATCCCCTGTACTGATTGCATTAACAAAATAGGTGAGTATGAAGCGTTTCTCTATAGGAGATGCCCTGAAAGCAGCTGCAATTGAAGGTTCAATAAATACCCTTTCTGAAAACACCTCAATCTCATTGGTTCCCGGCAAATGCCTGATCCGGAGATTCGCATCGACCGGATTCCACACCTGGCTGATCCGGTCCTTTATCTGTTCAGGGTCAGTTGGCTGTCCGGGTATAATCAGCATGCGGTTTATCTTTTGCTCCATTTCCAGCAATTCATTCAGAAAATCGAGATCAATGAATACACTGGCCGGAGAGGTCTGTGAATTCTGAAGCTGAAACCTTCCCATTTCAGATATGCCGGCTATGCCTGAAACGTGAACCCGGACGGACAGACTTGTTTCCTGGTCTGATACAAAAGGGGCATTGAGCGGGATCAGGCTGCTCTTTTTGATCTTCAGAAGGAATGAGTCTCCTGCCTTGAGTTGCAGCCTCTCCGCCAGCCTTTCATTGATAATAACCCCGTCTCTTACGAGCTGGTTAAAGAAACTGTCTGTTTCCGCAAGCAGGTTAAAATCCTGATTGACCCCCAGCACCTGTATTTCATCCTCCCTGAGCCTGCCTCCATCCACAATAGCCAGGGCACTGGTTTGCAGTACCGGGACGACCTGCATGCCTGTGGCAGAAACCAGGTCACCGGCCAGATCTTCTGATAAGAACCGTTCACCCGCGTCTACCAGGAATTCAGCATTACCCAGGCGGTAGCTTACATTCTTTTCCAGGCTGTAGCTAACCGAATCACCGATTATCAGTGCTCCGCACAATACAGCCGTACTGACAGCAACACCAATAGCTACAGTAAGATTATTATAGGCATAGTGCAGCAGGCTTTTTATGACAAATCTCAGGGGGTTCATCTGCCGGGGATAAGCTGAAGTTTTCCTTTATCCAGTTTGTATATTGCCTGCATTTTATCGGCCAGTTCCAGGGAATGGGTAACAATGATCAGGCTCACTTTTTCCTCCCGGTTCAGTTCTTGTAAAAGCGCAATCAGTTGAATTGAATTCTCATGATCCAGAGCCCCGGTAGGTTCATCAGCCAGGATGAGTCCGGGTGAATTGATCAGGGCCCGGACCACAGCGGTTCGCTGGCATTCTCCTCCTGAAAGCACTCCTGGTTTTTTATGCCTGTGTTCCCAGAGCCCTACCCGTTTTATAAGGGTTGACGCCCTTTCCACGGTCTGTATCCCGACCTTCCCGGGAAGCGAAGGCAAGAGTACGTTCTCCATGAGGGTACACTGGGGAAGGAGGTGGTGCTGCTGAAAGATAAAACCAATCTGTTTGTTCCTGAACCGGTTAAGGTCTTTCCCGGATAACTGTGTGATTTCACTGCCATGATAAACGATACTGCCGCGGTCTGGTTTATCAAGGCTTCCGATAAGATTCAACAGGGTACTCTTGCCTGATCCGGAGGGCCCGGTAATCGCCAGGCTCTCTCCATGGTCCAGTTCAAGGGACAGGTCCTCCAGGACCTGCTGGTAACCATCTGTTCCGGGGATGCCGTAGGCCTTTGATAATTCATTGACTGTAAGTAACATACTGGGTCTTTCTTAAGGTGCGGTGTTAGGATTTCTTTGCTTTATAATTCTCTATTATCGAGCTGTATCTGTCAACCATTATCGCCGCTTTCCTGTGAATATTGAAATGTTCCTTTACCCCCCTTTCAGCGGCTTCAGATTTCTCCCTTAGCTGCTCCCTGTTGCCGAGTAGTCCTGCCAGAGCCTGGACCAGGTTCCCCGCATCGTTCGGTTCATAGGTAATGCCTCCTCCCGATACTGAAATGATCTCGGGGAAGGCACCCTCGGCTGGCTGTACAACCGGTACTCCTGAAGCCATCGCCTCAAGAAGGTATATGCCGAAAGCTTCACCGCCACGAACAGGTACCGACAACAGCGAGATCTTATTAAAGAATTCCGACCGGTCATCGTCTTCAAAATCCTCACAGCATTCGGTCTGGTGTTCCAGTCCCGATTTTTTCAGTTTCCTCCTGGTCTCTTTCAGGAATTTGGTATCATCACCGGTAGACCCTCCTGTAAAAATAAGTTTTACATCTTCAAAACCATCCCGCTGTTTAAGCTTAATGAAGGCATCTACCAGGATATCCAGTCCGTTAGCAGGACACATCCTGGACAGGAACCCTATATTCCTGGGCTTTGTATCAGGGTCGACAACCCTGTAATCTTTGGGATCCACTCCAAGGTGAAGACTGCTTACCTTTTCAGCAGGGAGGTCCATTTTTGTAAGCATCTCCGCTGCATAGTAGTCACTTACCGGGATAAAAGCATCAACATCGGCGGCCCTCTCATGCATTAGGTTCCATACATAGTCCCGGGACGAAGGTTTCATTACATCCACCCAGACATCTTCATCCTGGAGAGAACATACCAAGGGGACATCCAGTTTCTCCTTTAACCTGCGTGCCAGTCCCAGCAGGAGGGCATTCGAAAGGTGAATGATCTCCGGCCGGCAATGCTCCGACAGCCAGTCCACCATACGGTCCAGTTCTTCTTTCTGCTTGCCTTCTTCACCCAGAAGCATGGAAATAGTCATTTCTTCCAGCCCTTTTGCCCTGGT
>CAZILN010000100.1:0-6680 GCA_964540005.1 uncultured Bacteroidaceae bacterium
TGCTTCCATCAGCGATAAGGTTGACTGGGGCTAAGACACTGGCATCATACCTTAAATTCACACTATCCCGGTTTTCATAGTTCAGGTTTCCTGCTCCATCCTGGCACCAGAGATAAAGCATCTGTCCGTTTTCAACAGTAGCAGTTACATTGAAAGGCTTAGTGATTGAGGTATTGGTGGTATCTATATTAGAATTTGGTGGAGAACCAAGTTTGTAATAATAAGCGGTGATACCGGTTGAATCTATGGGATCTGTTAAATCAATGGAGAAGATTGGAGTATTCTTCCATGACGAAGGATTGTTATCGTCAGCGTTCAGATTAGTTGGTGCTTCTGGAGCAGTAGCATCTATTCCACTTCCTGTTAAAGTAAGCTTAATATTAGGATTGGCAGGATCATCACTGTAAATAGATAAGCTATCTGAATAGCTCTGAATCGCTTTTGGAGTAAAAGTGACGGTTATATTTAAACTGTCATTCAGTTGAATAACTCCTGCCGTATCAGTTAAAGTAAATACTGCTTGGTTCCAGTTAATATCTTTAACAGATAAACTATCCGTGCCTATATTCTTGATGGCAAATGTCCAATTTTTTAAATTATCTATTCCGACATTACCAAAATCATAAGTAGAATCCGATAAAGCAATTTCCGGAAATACTCCCATGCCTGTTAAAGTTACCTTAACATTTGGTTCATTCGGATCGTTACTTGAAATGATTAGACTATCTGAATAAGTTTGAACTGAAGCCGGAGTGAAGGTAACGGTGATATCTAGACTAGCATCGGGTAAAATAACTCCGGCAGTATCGTTTAAGGTAAATACTGAGTTGTTCCAGTTAATATCGGAAACATTTAAATTATCGTATCCAATATTTCTAATAGCAAATGTCCAGCTTTTTGAGCTATCCACTCTGACTGTTTCAAAATTATAAGATGTTGCCGAGAGTTCCACTTTTGGCATCGGCGGAGATGTTGTTGCCTCTGATGTATTCCCATAATTACCAATATTTATTCGCCATCCGTTTGGTTGCGGTTCATTAGAATAAATAAAAGAGGGGTCACCTGCATCAATGCCAGGTGAGTTAGATTGAAGATGATAATCATCGTTAATTGGATCAACAAATAATGGATCTCCTTCAATATTTTCTAAACATATATCTGCAAGTGCCTCATTCATCACCTCAACATTTGTATATGTGGTTGAACCTTCGTTATAATAATGCCCCTGGGTATTATTATAAAAAAGGTTATAGTGAACATCACTTGGATCAGAATCTGTATCACTCTCATAAATTCCATATCTCGAACAGTTTGCGATAATATTATTATTAATTGAAGCTGTTCCACCATAGTCTAAATAAAAAGCATGTCTTACTCCGGTTATAGTATTATTATAGACTTCAACTGGTGGATTAGAATAAAGTATTGAAATTCCGGTTCCATCATCAAAATTCCCGCTGATATTGGCGATAACATTATTTCTTACTATAGTAATGCCACCAGATGAGAAAATATTATCGATAACTATTGCTGCCCCATTATAATTTGTCATTCCAGCTATGTTATCTTTAATAATATTTCTTTCAATAATGACAGTATGAATAGAAGTACCATGTTCAATTAAGATTGGTCCATCGTAAGAACCTGATCTGTTATTTACAATTTCATTATTCCTGATAATAACATTTGATTCATCTACCTTAATTGCTGTCCCATCACTCCAGGCATATCCACCAGTTAGTTTAAAGCCTTCAATAATAACTGTATCTGAGATACCGCTACAGGTTATAAGCAGGTGAGCATCAGAGCCATCAATAATAGTGCTATTACTCCCTTCTCCTATCAATGATACTCCGTCTTTCATTTGAATTGGAAGGGTCTCCCAGGTATCATTATAGGTTCCTGCCATTACTCTTATAGTATCACCTGAAGTAGCCTGGATTAATGCATAATTAATAGTTTTCCATGGGTTTGCCTGGGTGCCATTACCAGTAGAATTACTGCCTGTATTTATTGAAACGTAATAATCAGTTGCTCTTGCTAAAAAGAAGCAGGAAGTCGTTAATGTAATTAGAATTAGAAGGTATATTCTTTTCATTTATTATGGTTGGTATTCACAGTATTTATAATGAAAGTCACTAGTATTGTGCTATAAATCAAACAAATTCAATTGCTTATTATATTCTTTGATTTGGTTGTTTCTTAGAGAATCTGTAAAAAGTTCATCAGTAGTCTGCTGAACACAATTGCCCCGATCCAGACTGTCTCCCCCAAAGGTCTTTGTCCAGAGGATATCGGGTGCCTGGGCATTGATTACCTGGACTGTCAAAGTGAAAGGAGGTATAATTAACTTAGTACTATTATTGAATAATTTATTAAGTTTAATACCGGTAACCTGTTTAAAAAATTGGTAAAATCGTACAAGAAGAAGAAAACTACTATTAAAAAGGCTGAGGTTTATGAACCGACATGATAAGTGAACCTCATGAAAATGTAAACATTCAGAAAGAAGTGGGATAATTAGTTACGTATTTAAAATTACGGAATATATTTCAGTATTTAAAATAATAACAAGTGTCAGGAATTCTTTATTAGCAGTAACTGATCTGTCACCCTGACTGATTAATAAATAAACGGTAAAGTATATTAGTATAGCTATCTGACATTACACATTAATTATATTTAATACCTGGATGAATAAAAACTCAAACTGAAAAGTATATTAGTATAGATATCTGACATTACGAATGTTATGTAATAGCTATACTAATATACTTCTCTAAACTATTTCCTGAATTTATGCAGGTAGGGCAGGAGGTTTTCGTTGGATTCAACCCTCAGGGTGTGGAGGCCCGCAGCCTCCCCGGCTTCAGTATCCCTTTCTGCATCACCAATAAACCATGATTTATCAGGATCAATATCAAAACGGGCCATGGCCTTTTCAATCATCAGGGGCAGGGGCTTGCGGCAAAGGCAGTTTTCAATGCTTGAGCTGTGCGGGCAATAATAGATCTCTGAAATACTGATGTTGTGCCGGCTGCATTGCTCAAGGAAAATTTCATGTATGCGATCGGTATCACTCCGGGAGTACAATCCCTTGGATATCCCGCCCTGGTTGGTAATTATGATAAGCAGATATCCTTCCTTCAGTACTTCCTCCATGAATTCCATAATGCCCCGGTTGATGGTAAAATCCTCAGGCCTGTAAACATAATAATGATCGTCATTCTGGTTGATCACCCCGTCCCTGTCCAGGAATATGGCCTTATTCACTCGTTTCATAAAAAAATGTTTACCGGCTAAATGACTGGATAAAATGAGAGATCAATTCAATATCTATAAGCAGGGGAAAAATAAACCCGAAGACCGCTCCTGCCAGATGGGCGTCATGATTGACATTGTCCTTGTTGCGCCGGCTCATGTAGCTGGAGTAAACCAGGTACAGGATGGCAAATACTATCCCGGGAATGGGTATGGCTGCAAAAAAATACAGCCGTTCAAGGGGGGCGAAAAAGATGCTGGCAAAGACCACTGCTGAAACAGCCCCGCTGGCCCCCACCGAGTTATAATCATAATTGTCCCTGTACCTGAAAAGGGAAATCAATGAAGCTATAATTATCCCTCCGAAATACAGTAAGCAATAAGTAAGGGTAGGATTTTCCAGGTAACCGGAGTATTTCAGCTGTATGAACCAGCGCTCCACATTACTGCCGAAGGAGTATAATACTATCATGTTTATTACCAGGTGCATCCAGTCAGCATGGATGAATCCGTGTGTTAACAGGCGGTGCAGTTCACGGCGGTGCCAGACCTGGTACGGATTAAAGAGCAGTTTAGAAAAAAGTGATTCGTTGCCAAAAGACAGGATGGAAACCAGGCTGGTGGCAATGACGATAATTACTGTTATATTGAATTCCATAATTATTAATGTAATATTTTATAAATCAGCTCCCTGAGAAGTTCTCCATCGGGGACGGAAGCGGAGTTGAAGCCCTTTGACCTGGCATCATATTCCCTGAGCTGGGATATGATCTCTTCAATCTTTCTGTGCGGGTATACATTTGCTGCCTGCTGGTAATCTTTAACGAAGAACGGATTTACCCTGAGTGCCGCCGCCGCCTTTGCCTGTGATTTATCTTCCAGCGAGTGATACAGGAGCACTTTGGAAAAATAAAAATACAGAGAGGTGATGGTCACTGTAAGGGGATTGGATTTAGGATTCTGTGTAAAATAATTGATTATCATGTTGGCTTTCAGAACATTCTTTGTCCCCAGGGCCTTATGCAATTCAAAATTATTGTATTCCTTACTGATGCCTATATACTTCTCAATATGATCAGGAGTGACCGGCTGACCTTCCGGCAGGGTGATCATCAATTTATCCAGCTCACTGACTATCCTGCCAAGGTCGTTCCCGATATTTTCGGTTAGCATTACTGCTGCCTTGGGTTCTATAGAACGCTTCCTGATGCGCAGGTAATTGCTGATCCAATCCGGGACCTTATCTTCATAGAGCTTCTTGCTGTCAAACAGGACCCCCATTTCCGAGATGGCCCTGAACAGTTTGGTGCGTTTATCCAGTTTCTTGTACTTGTAGCAGATTACCAGGATACTTGTCTGCTGAGGATAACTGATATAATGAATCAGCTCGTCCAGCTTCCCGAGATACTGGGCTTCTTTAACAATAAGTACAAAATGGCTGGCTATCATGGGATAACGCCGGGCCGTCTCAATTACTGTCCTGACATCGGTATCCTTTCCATAGAGTACGATCTGGTTAAAGGTCCTTTCTGATTCCGTAAGTACATTGGCAGAGATATAATCAGTGATCTTATCAATAAAAAAGGCTTCCTCACCCATTAAAAAATAAACAGGTTTGTATATTTTGTTCCTGAGATCTCTTATGATGTCTTCGAAATTCATATATTACCAATGATGGAGAGGCTAAATTTACCAACTTATTCTTTCACTATAAAGTCTGAAGCGGGAAGACAGTATATTTTTGACAAAATAAGGAAGAAATATGTTGTTCTTACACCTGAAGAATGGGTAAGGCAGAATTTCACCAGCTATCTTGTCAGTGAAAAATCATATCCCCCCTCGCTGATTTCCATCGAGAAGCAGTTCAGCTATAATAAACTAAGTAAGCGGGCTGATATACTCATCTATGACAGAACTGCCCATCCTGTTATGATTGTCGAGTGCAAGGCTCCTGAGGTCGGTATTAACCAGCAGGTTTTTGACCAGGTAGCCTTGTATAACCTCCGGTTCGCAGTCAGTTACCTGGTGCTGACAAACGGGAAGGATCATTATTGTTGTTTTCTCGATACACCGAAGGGCAGCTACAGTTTCCTGAAAGATATCCCCGATTACAGCCTTATCGGGAACTGATTTTCTGAAACATCAGTTCATTTATCCAGCCGGAATCAGTTCGCAGCCAGTCTGTTTTTTCTCCTGTCCGGGTGAATCCGAATTTTGTAAAAAGTCTGATACTCAGAGTATTATCGGAAGCAATATTACAGTATAACTGGTGCAGTCCAAGAACGGAAAAGGCATAATCAATAAGCAAAGCCAGGGCTTCGGAAGCGAGTCCCCTGGACCGCTGTTCCTTTTCTCCTATAAGTATTCCCACACCGGCCCTCAGGTGGTAGGGATCGAAATCAAACAGGTCTATAGCGCCCACCGTTGAACTCTTTTCAGCCGGCGGTGCCTTCATCTGGATCATCAGGCGCAGCTGCTTCTGCTCATAAATATCTTTGTGCGAATTTTCAACATATTGCCGGATAACATCCCGTGAGAAGGGAGTCCGCGTATTGCTTACAAACCAGTTTTCAGGGTTGTTTTCCCACCGGTATAGAAGATCGACATCGTCTGGTTCAAGGGCACGAAGAATGATAGTATTGTTTTCCAGGCCAGTAAGCATCCTGTCAGTCAATGACAACAATTTTATATTTACTGCCTCTCTGGATGAGGTGAAAATTCTGTTCAAGTTTGTCATACCGTATGACAAGGGTATCCTGAGCTTCCTGGTCAATCAGCATCAGGTTGAAATCACTGTCGAAAAAGATACCACCGGTGGCCTGGTCAGTTTTAGGATCGGGTAATATTTCAACCTGGAAAATATCGTAGGTACCCGGACCATCCTTTTCTATAACAGCATACAGGGCCAGGTTATCCCGGTTGACCGGGAAATAGAAAAGGTCATCACGTGTTGTATTCAGCGGGTAGCCACGGTTGACGGGATCCTTCCATTTACCGTTTACATGGTCGGAGTAGAAAATATCGAATCCGCCCATATTGAAGTGTCCGTTCGAACTGAAAAACAGGCGGCTGTTATCAGTAGTAATAAAGGGGGTCTCTTCATCGAATTCGGTATTAATGGTGGGTCCCAGGTTTTTTGCCACACCCCATTCCCCGGTTTCCGTCCTTTCAGACGTGTAGATATCAAGACCCCCGAAACCCTCATTCCTTTCACTGGTAAAATAAAGGGTCTTCCCGTCAGCAGAAATACAGGCATGAGTTTCGTGTCCGCCGGTATTAATGTTTTTACCCAGTTTTTCTGCTTTGGTCCAGAAAGGATCTTCAAGGCGGATTCGGTTATTTTCCGAAGCAACAAGAACCCCCGAGCTTATTAATTTTTTTAAAGCGCTTCCGGCCGTACTGGGGGAGCCTATGTTATA
>CAZILN010000101.1:0-6013 GCA_964540005.1 uncultured Bacteroidaceae bacterium
TGTTGCATGTCGTATTTGGTGTCTAACTAACTCAAATATAGTCAAATAGACTAAGGCATGCAACATTTTTTATTTATCTACTTATCTCATTATCAACAATTTACTAACAAGGAAACTTTAGTAAATAAGCATAGAATAATAACATATAACTGCCATTTTACTTGCCCTTTTAATGTTTTGCTCATATGCCCTTTCTTAGAATTAGTTCTTTACTTTTACTGTTAAACTATTTCCTGGTTGCTTATCAGGGTTCCATCACTTTTGAGGTTTTATGCTTGTACTTATTGATAATCAGCCGTTTCGTCTCTTTTGATGCTGAGTTTTTTAACAGCTCATTTTAAACTTCAATTTCTAAATCAACCCTGTAATGCTGCCCCTTGCAGGCCATCTATACCCATGTTATCAAACCGGTTCCTGAAAAGGGAGCCGGTTTGATAGTGTTGAAAGCTTGCTTGCCGAAATCGGGGAATCCCGGAATGAGGGCAATGCCTTCATTCCGGTTAATTGGTCTTGAAAACATTTTTAAGGTTCGAAAAATCCATCTTTACTATTCCAGAATAATGGTTTTTGTATAGATGTAATTGTTTGTTATGAGTCTCAGGTAATATATCCCATCCGGCACATCACCTAGATCAATTATTTCATAGACAGTTCCATTAACCGTGTGGATTCCCTTATTTAAAACCTTTTGTCCAAGGGTGCTGTATATTCCCAATTCTGCTTCATTAAAGTTCGCCCGGAGTATTTCCAGGGTAAAGGTCCCGGAGTTTGGATTGGGATAGATGCTGATATCATCCTGCATAATACCCTCAATGCCAGTATTACAAGTATCACAAGGAGGTTCTAAATTGCCATTTGACCAATAATTTGCAATGAATCCGGTTCCGGATGTTATGGCATCTGAATGGAAATGCAAGAACATTTCTGATCCTGTTTTAATAGTATCAACAGGTATATTACCGTTATTGTAAGTACCTTTCAGTATACCACCGGCATCGGTTCCCTCATATACTCTGATCCAGTCACCTGTCTTAATATCAAAATTAGCCGTATCAAATAAAAGCTTAATCCAGGTAGCCCCACTTGGATATAATATCCACTGGCAATCAGATGAGTTCAGGTAATTCCTGTTTGAACACCCCAGGTCTACCTGACCATATTTGTAAAAATAGGTAGAATCCTTACAGGCATCACAGAATACAAATATACTTACCACTGTATCAGCGACACAACCATCAGGAGTTGTTCCTGTAACTGTATAATCGGTATTCTCCTCTGGCGATAAATTATATACGCCCAATACGATCGGTTCAACATCATCAGGAGGGTTCCATATATATTCGTTCTCCGGGTTTAAGGCAACACTTGTATTATATCCCTGATAGATTGGATTGGTAGTAATTTTAACAGAAATAACCGGTAAAGGATTCACAGTAATCCTGAAAGTATCAATTCCAAGACTGTTTGTTGCCGTGATGCTGTCCTTGTAAACATAGTCTGTAGTAATCCCGGGTGAAAGGTATGCACTGGCCCCTGTTGATACCGTTTCCCCTGTACCCAGAACTATCCAGGAATATACATGGCCTGTTTCTTGGTCTACCTGGTATATTGCAGTATCACCGGCGCAGATTGAGGTATTGGGGATCTCAACCGGAATAAGCGGATCCTTAATGGTAAGCGATACCTGAGTAAACAGGCTCACACAGTTATTCAGGGTCTGGGTGACAAGATATGAATAGGTGCCCGATGCAGTCTCACCTGTCGGATAACTTGCCCCCTCACCAAGGTAACTTGAATCTGCCTGGGCATACCACCTTATGTTATTACCCGTGGCAGTAAGATCGGGTACGGTAGTGCCATAGTTGGCAGTTTTATCTTCAGCCACCGGGGCCGCAGGTATGTCATGCTCAATGACAAAAACAGTATCCGTTTCATTTTCACAGTTAAGAGTATCTGCTACCATCAGTGTTATTAAAACAGTCTTATTCACTGTGATCCGGTTGGTATCCAGTACACCGTTAGACCATTCATAGTCTGAATACCAGGCCGGAGCAGTAATGATATCACTCTCCCCGTCACAGAACTCGACACTGTCCACGAGGCCTGTCTGAAGGTATCCCTGAGTTCCTATAACAATCGTATCGGGTTTATAGCAGTTTTTGCTATCGGTTACTGTTACTATGTACTCCCCCGGATATAATCCTGTAAGGTCTTCAGCACTGGAATCATTTGACCACTGGAATGAATAGGGAGCTGTTCCACTGGTAACAGAAAGATCTATACTTCCGGCAGTCCCTGTCTCACAATCGTAGCTGACTATGGTTGCATTAAATTCCATCTCATCCAATTCAATTACCATTATGGTATCCCTGCCGGTACACCCCAGGCTGTTTGTTACCTCGACCCAGACTGCTCCCGCTGTATCTACCTGAACCCGGTATGTATCAATTGCGGTGGCAGACCATTCATAATGATCATATCCGATCGGTCCGTTAAGCATTATACTATCTCCCTGACAGAATTCAGCCGTATCGGCAAGTCCGAGGATTATGGACCCTGTATTGACAATGGCCAGAGTATCCGAAAGGCTGCAGGATTTTGTATCAGTAACCAGGACAATATATTCCCCGGCTGTCAAACCGGTGAGATCTTCTGAAGTAGAATCGTTGGACCACAAAAAGCTGAATGGCTCTGTACCTCCGGTTACTGTCAGGTCGATACTTCCTGCTGAGGATGTTCCGCAATCATAATCGGTAATAGTTGATTGAATATCTATCACAGACCACTGGACAACAGTAATTGTATCGGTCCCGGCACAGGCAAGACTATCAGTAACCTGCAGCCAGTATAATCCTGCTGTATCAACCAGTATCTGGTTAGTATCCGTGGCACCTGTAGACCATTCATATTGATCATATCCTGAAGGAGTTGTGATGATAGTACTGTCATCCTTACAAAATCCTGCAGTATCTGCCAGATCTATTGGCAGTGCTCCTTCAAGTACTATATCAGCAGTGTCCGTAATTGTACAGTAATTCGAATCAACAATGGAGACTGTGTATTTCCCTTCATAAAGGCCCGAAATGTCCTCATCAGCAGATCCATCTGACCATGAATATTCATATGGAGCTGTCCCGCCCGTTACTGTCAGGTCAATGCTTCCTGTTGATCCTGTTTCACAATCATAATTTGTAACCTCCAAGGTAGTATTCATTTCATAAATCGTGATGTGTTTAACATCGTACATGGAATCAAGACATCCTTCTTTTAAGGTCTGGTATAGATAGACATCGGCCTCTCCCAAACCTATGATATAAAGGGAATCACCGATAATATCAACAACACCGGGATCGCTTGTGGTATAACTAACGGGAAGGCTCGAATTGCTGGCAGTTTTGAGCCTTATGGGAGGATCGCCCAGTCTCTTTGCCCTGGGCAGGTTAAAGGTGACCCCCGCTGGAATGTCAAAGTACAGGTTGCAGGTGTCAAAGACGGCCCCTTCAAATTGTACCCTCTTTAATGATTCATATGCAAGATATCCTTCATTCAGTTCTTTTTCTGCATAGTTCAGTCCCCACCTGACCAGGTCGAAGAATCGGTGCCCTTCCATGGCCAGCTCAAGCTTGCGTTCGAAACGGACCGCTTCCCTGGCATATTGCTGGTCAGCAAACACGGGATATGGTTGTACTTCATAACTTGCAGCATCCGTACCTCCTTTTTGTACACGGGAAACGGCTGCTCGTGTTCTAACCTGGTTCACATAAACCAGTGACTGAGCCAGGTTATTCAGTTCAACCTCGCATTCGGCTGCCATGAGCAGCACATCGGCAAAACGCATTAAATTATGATTAAGTGCACTGCCTGGTGCCCAGCCATTGACAGGACCAACCCGGCCTTCCACTAAAGTATCTGCTGCCCTGTATACGTTTTTAATGGGGGAATAGGGTCCGCCGTATGCCTGGTCCCTGATCCAGTCATTGCCGGGATGAATACCCCAGTCCATGTATGGGATCCCCCGCCGGCCCGCCGTCCAGTCCAAACGCGGATCGAGGGGAATTAAAGAATCCGGGAAAAAGGGATCTGTTGAAAGAAGTCCTTCATCACTTAGCAGGTCAACATCATTAAAGGGAAAGGTCTCGTGATTGGGGTCAAATAAGGGCAGTCCGGATGCATCGACCTTGAACGAGTTCACCAGGCTCTGGGAAGGCTGGAAAAACCCGCAGCATCCTCCCGGACCATCACCGTATGGATATGCCAGGCTGTATCCAGGGTTTGCCTTCATGTTGATAAGCATAACTGATTCAACTTCGGAAGTATCCACCTCGTGCTGCTGTGCAAATACGGATTCCGAGCTGTTATTATGCAGAATGCTAAAATTATCATCAAAATTACTGAGCAGGGCATAGCTGTCCCCGCTGGTTGTTTTACCGTTGGCGATCACATCGTTGAACACTACCAGGGCTTCTGCATATTTCTGCTGGTACAGCAAGAGCTTGGCATAAAAAGCCTTTGCTGCCCAGACGTTGACCCGGTCCGGAGTTGCTGACACTTCAGGAAGCGTGCCAATGGCATTCAGGAAATCGTTTTCCACCTGGCTCCAGATGTGGGTATCTGCTGATACTGGTTCACCATACAGCTTGTTCCAGTTGGTCTCATCGATCCAGGGAATTTCAGGTCCGAACACCTTGATCAGTTCAAAATAGTAAAAAGCCCTTAAAAAACTGAGTTCGCCCAGAATGACATCCTTGACTGGATCAATAACCGGGAAGCTGTCACTCACTGCGATGATGGCATCATTGCACCGCTGGACACCTTCATACATTGTATTCCATTTTGTACGCATATACCGATTATCAGGATTCAACTCATAGGCCTGGATCGGATTTATCTCAATCTGATCACCTTCTTCGGTTCCCTTGTTAGCATCACCCCCGGCAATACTACCAAATACCCAGTTGTTAGGATTAGCCTCCCACAAATTTTGGGTTGGGATCAGTTCATCATATGCCGCGTTAATAGATGATACCACGCTCCGTGTCGTGATCATTCGTTCATCGTAATAAATTGTATCATGTGGATATTCCACGAACGGACGCCAGTAATATGTGGTGTTCGGGTCCAGGTTGTCTATCTGAGTGTAAAATCCTCCAACCTCCGAACCATCAATATGAACGTTGTCGGCCAGCGTGGGTTCAGGATGCACAGCCCAGCAGATCCCGTGCGCGACCATCGGGGTACAACCATCGGCGGTAATATCACGTAAATATGAAAAAGCAGTCGCATGGAACGGCCCATCAGAAGTGCTCTCGATAAATCCCTCCTCCCCTTCTCTGGTAGTGAAATTCCCAGGATTATTGTCCGCCGTTCTAACCAGGTATTTCTCAACCCCTGCACCGCCATTATATTCAATCGCCATTACACGGTATGTTGTGCCGGGTTCCAGTCCGGTTACCTGCACCCAATTATCCGGACCATTATAAACGCAATACCATCCTGAATTCTCAATCTGGCTTCCCTCGCCATATTTCGAATTGCCGGTATAGCTAATACTATCCCTGGGACAGGCAATTCCGGTACTGCCTTTCTTCATAAACACGACAACTGAATCCCCGGTACCCCTTGCCCAGTTCACCTCTACCAGGTCGGGCTGAATGAACCCAAATCCCAGGCAGCATACCTGAATACCCGGATAACCCGTTTGATAACTGAACAAGGTGCCACCTGAACCGGGCCCGCCGACCGTCGTTGTTCCGAGAAGCAGAGAGCTCCAGGGAACAAGGGTAGTTACCGGTTGATAACCGCTGCCCGTACTGAAATTAAACAGCACCTGGTACCCCGGCCTGTCCTTGTACATGGTAAAAAGTACACCCTTGTCATAGGCTCCCCCGGAATATGTTGTCCCGTAAAGCCTGTTGGCCACCACACATAAATTGCCCCTTGGGGAATTACCGTTGAGCCCATCAAAACTGATAACCACTTCATACTCCTCCCCTGTCGTATCGGTCCTGAACAC
>CAZILN010000102.1:0-13867 GCA_964540005.1 uncultured Bacteroidaceae bacterium
TGCCGGCTGTTACATCATCATAACTGCTGCTGGTCAGCATAACGGCGATTTCGTTCACCTGGTCGTGCTCAATGTTAGCAGCCGGGGCAATATCCTGAGTCCGTACAAAAACATTTAACCCGTCAAACATGGAATTGGAAGTCCTGTACACGCCGGTTACCCTGAAAGCATCATAAACAATATGTCCGTCCAGCGACTGGAAACTGAGAACAACCTTTTTCCTGAGACTGTATTTGGTTGCCTCCTGTTTTATGAGGAAGGCATATTTCTTTGCCCTGGTATGCCCGAGGACCTGTTTAAGTGCCTCATCGAAGATTGCTTCTGTTCTGTAGCGTATATCCCTGATACTGTCCAGCTCAGCAGCAACAGCACCGAGTTTTTTGTTTTCATGCATACTAACAAGGTCTTCTTCCTGCAGTTCATAGTATACAAGCTTCAGGGTATTTGCAAGCTTTTCTCCGATGACGATAGATTTTTTATCATCAGTACTGAAGTATGATCCCATATCCCCGGTAATCGTTTCATCGATAGTGCTCAGGTTTCGTTCATTATCAGGGTTTATACCGTTTATCATAACCCCGGTGGCATTTCCGGAGGTGCTTGCCATGCCCATTATCTTTATGCGGGGACTAACTGCCTTAACTTCCGGAAGGGACAATATGGAGTCAACGAGCTGATGATAATTGTTAATAGTATACTGCAGTTCGTTATTATCCAGGTAAGCGGGATTATGTATCTGTATGTGTGAGGTCTCGTTGCCAATGGCTTGTTCCACCCGGGTGTCAACCATACCAAACATGGCAGCAATAACAAAGATGCCACCGAAGATACCCAGGGTAAAAGCAGCGATAACCACGGAACTTCTTATTCTATTGCGCCAGACATTTTTCCAGGAAACTTCTATTATCATTTTAATCTGTTTTTATATATTGATTCAGGCTCTCATAGCTTTAATTTCATTGAGTCGTATTACTGTATATACGGGATATACAATGGCCAGTATAAATATAACAAGGACTATGGCAGACTGGCCCACAAAGTATCCTGGTTCAAGGGCTGCAGGCATAATAGGTTCCATCCCGTATGATTCAAAGAGTTCCGCAATTTCCCCGGTGTACTCAATCGGATGCTGAACAAAATATGATATCAGGGGCAGGCTACCTATAATTCCAGAAAATATTCCGATTATTCCAAGAAGAACCATTTCTATTGTAAGAATCATTCCAAGCCTGGTTTTTTGCATGCCTACAGCTACCATCACACCGAATTCACGCCTTCTTTCTGTAGTCATCATAATCAGTGTTCCCATGACCCCGAATCCAACGATCAGGTACAGTACAGCGAGCATGATGTATCCTCCTGCCTGGTCACTTTCTATCTGCTGAACAAGTGTAGGATTCAGTTCTTCCCAGTCCATTACTTCGTATTGTTCCATGTCAATACTTTCTGTAATACTTTTAATTGTATGTCTCATCTCACCTGGATCATACAGGTTTATTATAAGGGAACTCACCATGTTTTCTGCCCCGTAAAATTCCTGCGCGCTTGCAATGTTCATATAGACCAGTCTTCGGTCAAGTTCGGGATTTGGAATATCAACTATCCCAGTTACAGGATAGAGACCGGCAGCGGTAGCGGCATGGTACCCCTGGCTGATCAGGGTGAGGGTATCATGAAGGCTCAGGTCAAGGAATTCAGCCAAGCGCCTTGATACCAGTACCCCGGAAGATTGGGCATCAAGATAAGTGCCTTCTGATAATTTCCTGTCAGGGTGTGTAAGATCTGTTTCCAGTTCAGGATCAATACCTACCACAAGAACACCCTTGGTCTTATCCTCGCTTGAGGCAAGGGCAAAAGATTCCAGCCTGGGAACTACTGCACTGACATTTTCAGTTGATTCCAGTTGGCTGATCAGCTCCTGATCAAGGATAATGCAGTTGTTAATGGTCTGGTCATCCCAGTATCCATCCTTATGGACCTGGATGAATCCTGTAAATGCCTGCACGATACTGTCTGCCATATGCCCGTAACTTCCTACCTGCAGGGCCCTCATAGCCAGTGCGAAGAACAGGGCAAAGAATATGGAAGCAATGGTTATAAGTGTCCTTCTTTTGTTCCTCCAGATGTTTCTCCAGGCCAGTTTAAAATAATCATTCATTTTAATGTATATTAATTGTTTATCTGACTCGTTTCATGTTTTGCTGTGAGAAAAAGGCATCTTCTATAGGTTTGTTAAATGTGATCTCATCAATTTCCACAATGGTCCTGTTCCCTTCCTCATCTTCCGGGATGAGCTCAAACCTTGTGGGGATGAGCCGGTTATCCATCATCTGGACATTAGATGAAAGCTCAGTCTTAATCAGGTAATCGTCTTCATCATAGTATTCAGATTTCATCTGAAGGTAATCCTCTTTGGAGATCCATTTGATGATCTTTCCCC
The DNA here is from genome assembly GCA_964540005.1 of uncultured Bacteroidaceae bacterium. Classification (GTDB taxonomy): domain Bacteria; phylum Bacteroidota; class Bacteroidia; order Bacteroidales; family SM23-62; genus CAZILN01. The sequence continues at coordinate 2,441 of CAZILN010000102.1, forward strand.
AGACCACGGCAGCATCTTCAAGAGGGGTGAGTTCTATTATATGGCAATCCCGGCCATCTATAAGCTCCTCACCAGTGATCTCATGGGTATAATCGATTACGATGGATGATTCTTTCAGCAGATCATCATTGGAAAAATCGGATCCCATCCAGCCCTGAGACATCATGGATGGTGGCAGCTTGATCATCCTGCTGATCATAGGGTTCCAGTTCCAGATATCGTTTTGATGTTTCAGGAAGCTCTGACCCTGTTCCTTGGCAGGGGCTGTGACCAGCGTCAGGGCATAATCCCTTCCCTTGGTCCAGTTCTTAAAGGAAACAGCCCGCTCCCATGTGGGCCTGACAATAGTCATTGTCATCAGGCTGTAACTGGTCTTTTCACCCTGCATTTTTTCATCGGCCAGTTTAATGATCTCCCTGGCATCCTGTGCCTTAACAGGGTTGAAATATAATCCACCCGTCATCAAAACTGTTAAACTCAGAAATATTGTTCTCATGCTTGTTACATATTTGATTTATTTGCAATACAGTTCATATAATTTGTTCTTAACCTTATCAACAGGAAAATTATCCGGATCCAGGATAAGCTGAAATCCAAGGCCATCCAGCAGGGCACCCATAATCCTTGCTTCAGCCTCAGGATCCTTATCCCCCCGTGTTTCGAAAAAGGTTTTCATCATGTCTATGAATACATTAACAGGTCGTTGTACTTCATTACCCACCAGGCTGAAAACCGGGGGTTGGATCAACACCATGAAGTATATTTTCCAGAAATCGATATCCTGCACCATGAGCGTGAATACCCTGTCTATAAAATAACGTATCTCATCTTTTGTAATGATGCCATCCTGATCAGGATCAAAATACTGGAGGATATCATCCATACCTTTGCGTATGATCTGCCTGATCAGCTCCTCTTTACTGTCAAAGTAATTATACATTAATCCTTTGGAGATTCCTGCTTTCTCGGCAATATTGCTGATTGAAGTCTCATGGTAGCCGGCAGAGGCGAAGAGTTCAAGAGCCGCTTCCATAATCAGTGCTTTTCTGTTCATCCGGATTTCTTCGAACTGTTCTTCGGTTCTTGGTGACATATCAATTAATTTATGACTGAACGTTTGGTCAAAGATAAATAATTATTTTATTATTCCAAATATTTCCAGAATTTTTTTTAATGGAAGCAGCGTTTTTCGAAAATAATTGTCACTAAAGTAACTTTTAGGACGCTGATTCGTCCTACATTTGAGTTTTCAGTCGCGAATGACCGTAACAGAGTATAACAAGGCAGTAGATCAGTATTCAGACGGCATCTATAGGTTTATCCTGAAAAACATAAAGGATCAGGATAAAGCCGGGGATATTGTACAGGATACATTTGAGAAACTGTGGAGAAAAGTCAAGGAGGTCTCATATGATAAAGTCAGGTCATACCTGTTTACAACGGCCTATCATACTATGATTGACCTGATCCGCAGAGAAAAGAAACAGGGAGATTTTAATACTGTCAATCCTGAAGAGTATTCTCATAATGCACAGTACAGCGACTTACAGGAGATATTGCATATCGCACTGGAGCGTCTGCCGGAAGTACAGCGATCTGTTATATTGCTCAGGGATTATGAAGGTTATTCCTACCAGGAAATTGCCGGGATCACGGGCTTGAATGAGCCACAGGTTAAAGTATACATATACAGGGGAAGAGTATTCCTGAAGAATTTTATCGGTAAAATGGAAGCGATTATATAAGAAAAGAGTGATGGAAATTAGCAGGGACAACTACGAAAAGTATCTAATCGATTACCTTGACGGCAGCTTGTCTGATTCAACCAGCCGGGATCTGATGATATTTCTCGGGCAACATCCGGATCTGAAAACAGAATTAGAAGGGCTGGATGATATCAGGCTGGAACCTGCAGAGACATCATATGCCGGGAAAGAGTTGTTAAAGAAAAGCCTTTTTGGTGTCCTTCATAAAAAACGAATGTCCTATAATGAAGTTTGTGTGGCCTGTATGGAGGGGGATCTGGACAGCAGTGAACAGGAACTCCTGCTCTCTTATATTAATGAAGATCCAATCAGGCAAAAAGAACAGGCAGTTCTGAATAAAATCATCCTTGAACCTGACCTCAGCATTATTTTCGAGCATAAAAACAGGCTCAGGAAACCGGTATTTACTCTTAACAGGAGAATAATTTATACAACAATATCTGCGGCAGCTGCCATTCTTATTCTGCTTTTTCTGTTGTTCGGATCCGATACCTCTTCAGTGCCGGATATGATTTCAGATGACAGCCAGGGTAATGCCGTTGAAAAAACAGAACAGATCCGGCTGCAGAAAATATCCGGTATCAGACCGGCTCCTGTTCTGAGCCAGCAGGTGAAAGAAGTACCTGTAAACAAACTGATCATGATACCATCCCTCACGGACAACACCTCACTGGAAAGGATAGATATTGCTGCAGTACCTGCTAAGTATGGCCTGTTATCGAGTAACTTTCAGGCTCAAAAAGAATACTTCGTAGTAAGGTACCATACAAAATATGATAACATTTATAATGAGTATCAGACTCCGGATGAATACCTGGCCGGCCTGATCAGGAAAACCATCACGGGTAATGATGGTGTTGGAAAAGAAGAAAAGCTTAGCTTTCGTGACCTGACTGATGCTGGTTTCCTGAAGCTGGAAGAACTGACAGCCAATAATTTCGATCTTCACCGCAGCTATGATTCAGAAGGGAATGTAGAGAGATTCACCCTTGAAACAGCTTTCTTTGGTATTTCCGCCCCGCGCAGACAAAATAACCTTCCCGAGTAACTTTTTATTGTTCCTTTTCGTCCTATCATCAAAACAGATATTCTGGTTAAATAAAAATTATTAAAAATGAAACTTGTGAAAAGAATCATACTATTATTCATACTGTCCGGACTGGCAAGTTCACTGTTTGCCCAGGAGCCTGACAGTAGTACTGTAACAGTTGGAAATAAGAACATTGTAACTGTAACATCAGAGGATGACAAAGTTAATGTTAAGGTTTTTGAGGATGATTTTATGGTAGTTGATGAACGCGATGATACCATTAAGATCAAGCTTGGCAATAAGGGTTTGAGTGTGGTGGAGACAGACAAAGGAACACATGTTGAAATCATCGACATCGAAGATTTCGCAGATCATGGCTGGAATAAAAGGAAAATGCGTTTCAGGGGACACTGGGCCGGTTATGAACTGGGGATGAATAATTTTGCCGACAGGTACGGCAAACTCGCAGGTTCTATTCCCGGGACAGATTTTCTGGACCTGAATACCGGCAAATCCTGGAATGCAAATATTAATTTCCTCCAGTACAGTTTGCCTATGGGAAGAAATGTGGGTTGGGTTACAGGAATGGGATTTGAATGGAACAATTATTATTTTGACAGAAACAACGTAATAGGTAAAGATCCGGTAACAGGAAGGATTATCCCGGTTTACCCGCCAACAGGTACTGCTTATTCCAAGGCGAAAATGAATACAACCTATTTTACTGTTCCTCTTTTGCTCGAGTTCCAGTTCGGGCAACGCAAGAAAGGTTTTCTGAGTATGGGTGTGGTAGGAGGATTGAAAATCCATTCCAACATTTTGCAGAAATACAATGATAACGGTGACAGGGAAAGGATCAAGACTAAAAACGATCTTAATTTGTCACCCCTCAGGGCTGCCGGAACTGTGCGGGTAGGGTATAAATTTCTTAAACTCTTTGCCAACGTGGGACTGGTCCCTTTATTTAATGAGAATATGGGCCCGGTTGGTGCCCCTGATCTATACCCTGTTACAGTTGGGCTGGTTTTATTCAATATACGATAATCAGAAATTTTGGGTTTTACTGCAGAATAAGGGCCGGATCAGCACCAACTGATCCGGCCTTACTATGTTAACTGATTAATTTCTATATTCGCAGAGGAAAAAAATCAGGAATATCATGGCAGAATTGACTGAGCAGGAACTCAGAAGATACCAGCCACAGATCGCCCTTCCCGGAATAGGGCAATCAGGCCAGGAAAAACTTAAGGGAAGCAAGGTATTAATTATAGGTGCCGGCGGCATAGGAACTCCAGTCATGCAATATCTGACAGCGGCCGGAATAGGCCGTCTGGGTATTGTTGATGATGGCATAGTTGATATTTCGAACCTGCAACGGCAGGTACTGTATGGTCTCAAAGATGTAGGTAAATTAAAAACTGTCGTGGCCAGGACCAGGCTCATGAAACAAAATCATATGGTTGATTTTGAAATCTATAACATGCGCCTTACTGAGAAAAACATTATTAATATCCTTCAGCAATATGATCTGATTATAGACGGCACCAATAATTATAAAACAAGGTACATCATTGATGATGCATGTATTGCATGTGATAAGAGCTGGATTTACGGAGGAATATACCGGTATGAAGGCCAGGTTTCTGTGTTTAACTATAAAAGCGGACCTACCCTGAGATGCCTGTTCCCTGACCCTCCGGATGATGACCAACTATTCCCCCCGGAACTGGCAGGGATACTGGGGGTATTGCCGGGTATAATAGGTTGTTATCAGACTGCTGAAGCCATTAAAATAATCACAGGATCCGACAGTATACTTTCCGGAAAGCTTTTAATGATCAATGTATTTGAGAACACTCAGAAAATATACCGTTTTACAGGTGACGGGCAAAGCCATAAGGAGCGATTATTTACTGATTTATTAACTTTGTGATAATAGAAGCACAACATGAGACTTTTATTAATCAGTAATTCCACCAATGCCGGAGAACAGTACCTTGATCATCCGAAACAACAGATACGGGAGTTTCTTGGTAGTGACAGTATCAGCTGTTTATTCATTCCCTATGCCGGTGTTACCATCAGCTTTGATGAATATGCAGATCGTGTAAGAAGCAGGTTTAATGAGATCGGCCATGATATAGAATCAATACATGAAAGCAATGATCCTGCAACTGCTGTCAGGAAAGCCGAAGTCATAGTGGTAGGCGGAGGCAATACCTTCCAGCTGATTAAGCTCATGCAGGAATATGGTTTAATGCAGCCAATCAGAGAAAGAGTTTTATCAGGGATTCCATATATCGGATGGAGTGCCGGTTCAAATATGTGCTGTCCGACTATCAGGACAACTAATGACATGCCGATTGTGGAGCCTGAGAATCTCAATGCACTGGGATTGATACCCTTTCAGATTAATCCGCACTATACTGATGCTAATCCGGAAGGACATGCCGGGGAAACCCGGGAAATGAGGATAGAGGAATTCCTTGTTGTGAATCCGGAAATTTATGTGACCGGACTAAGGGAAGGGACCATGTTTCTCGTTGAAGATCAAAACATTGAACTTATAGGATCGCGCAGCCTCAGGATATTTAAATATGGTATGGATGCCTTCGAAAGAAAACCGGGAGATGATTTTTCCTTTTTAATGGGAAATGAGAAAACTTCGTAATATCTTACTTACCCTTTTGTCTGTTTTTTTTATTGTTGTGCTGGCAGGAATTCTTCTGGCCAGGATATTTGAACAGCAAGTTACCTCCTATATCATCAAGGAAGTTAATAAGAACCTGACGACTGAAATTAGTATATCTGAAGTCAACCTTTCTTTATTGAAAAAATTTCCGGATGCTTCCGTCATCTTTAATGAGGTGCTTATTAAATCTGCAAATCCGGAAGCTGATCCTTTTATGCCGGACACCTTATTGTTTGCTGAACAGGTATTTTTAAATTTCAATATTATTGATCTTATAAGGAGTGATTATTCCCTTAATGATTTACAGTTTAGTAATGGAGTGATTAATATATTCATCAGCAGGAACGGTAAGGAGAATTATCAGTTCTGGTCGGGGAATAACACCGTATCAGATGAAAGTTTAAAGATCGAACTTGAGCTGGTGCGGTTTTCAGATGTAAGGTTCTTTATGGAAAACCAGGCTACACAGACCATTCTTGATATATACTCCAGGAAATCAAGCATGACCGGTAGCTTTACAGCTGAGAATTTTAAACTAAAAGCTCAGATACAGGGACAGATTAATTCGTATTCCCGCGATGGCCTGAGGTATATAGATAATAAAGCCCTGAGGGTCGATGTATCGGTTATCAGGCAGCAGCAGAATTTTGCAGTTACAACTGAAAAGCTTCAAATTGGAAGTATAAACCTGCATACCGAGGGAGAACTCAATACTCAGCATGAATCTTCTGTCGATTTGAAAATAACTGGTTCTCAGATAGCCATCCCATCTTTTATGGATTACTTTCCTATGCTGAAAAAGAAAATTCCCTCAGGGATGGAGTATGACGGGGAATTTGATATGATGCTGAGTGTGACCGGTGTGGTAAGCAAGACAAGTATGCCCCATCTTGAGGCTGTTTACAGTATAGACAAAGCCAGTATTGATTATATGGAGAAAGGGATAAGGATCAGCGGTATTAATGTTTCCGGTATTTATTCAAACGGAGACCGGAACAGGAGTGAATCATCGGTAATTTATATGGATCAGATATCGGCAATATTAAATAACAGCAGGATTTCGGGTAAATTCAGGATGTTGGATTTCAGGATGCCCGGGATCGAATGTTATATAAACGGGAAGATAAAACTCGAAAATATTCAGGATCTGTTACCAGGCAATGCCAACAGATTCTTGGGATATGCTGATACCGAACTTTTTATTTCGGGCCGGAACCTGAGTGATTTCAAATTTACCAGGGATGATTTTAGCAGACTGAGATATAAAGGAACGGTGATTGTCCGGAACCTTAATTTGATAAGAGAGGAAAATACAGAGGTGCTGAAAGATATCAATGCGAATATTATTATTGATAAACATCTAATTGTTAATGATTTGAATGGATATATGTTTAATAACAATTTACATCTGTCGGGAAGAATTGACAACTGGTATGAATACTTTATCGATGGAAGCGGAACACTCTGGACAGATCTGAATGTCTACTCAGATAAGTTCATTCTTGATTCAGCATTGGTCCTTATGAGTTCAGATACTGGCAGGGTAGAAAGAAAGGATGAGGATATGGAGGAAGTACAAACTGCAAAACTCCATATTAAACTTAATTTCTGGTTTGATGAATTCCGCTTCCAGTCAGTGGCTGCCGGGGATGTAAGAGGCGAGTTGATTTATGAGCCCGGACTACTGAAAGTAAACCACGTGGCCGGAAATACAATGATGGGATCTGCCAGTTCCCAGGCTACTATTGAATTTTACGATGATAAAGCATTCAGTGTGCTAAGCAGCTCGAGGATTAACGGGATAGACATCAAGGAAGTATTTACTTCCTTCAATAATTTCTCTCAGGAGTTCATCCAGGACAAGCACCTGGAAGGGAAGGTGTCAGGAAGCGTTGATTTTTATGGTGAATTCAATTCATTTATGAAGTTGGATATGAAGACCTTTCTGGTTGACGCTGAACTAAATATAAAAGAAGGTGAGCTTATCGGCTTCGAGCCTATGGAGCAATTATCAAGGTTTATAGATGTGGAGGAACTCCAGCATATACACTTTTCCGAGCTGAAGAATGAAATATTTATACGGAATGGTGAAGTGGTTATACCACAGATGGATATCTATTCATCTGCTATGAATTTATCCGGATCAGGCATTCATTCTTTCGATAACTACTACAATTATAAAATCAGATTATCTTTGTCAGAAGTTTTGGCAAAAAAAATGAGGCGTAAACGGAATACTGAAAACGAATTTGGGATCGTAGAGGAAACCAGGCAGGGGAGATTGAATGTTTACCTGTCCATAGACGGGACACCCGAAGGGACAGAAATAAGTTATAACAGGAAAGCGGCTGTCACGGACCTGCGGCAAAAAATGGATGAGGAAAAAACATCTATGAAAGAGATCATCAGGGATGAGTATGGACTGTTTATTAAGGATAGTCTTATACGCAGAGACACATCAGTAACTGAGAGGCCGGATTTCATCATAGAATGGGATGCAGATTCAACATTACAGCATACAAAGGACTCATTGAATAACTGGAAGAATGAAAAATTCATCATAGAATTTGAGGAAGACACAATTGATTCTGACTTATTATTCAATTAACTAACTAAAACAATTATTCGTGAATATCTATTACAGGAAACAAAAGTGGAAACTACTGTTGTTTGCGTTTCTGGTTTTGATTGGAGCCGGTTCACTATATTATACCAATCAACTGGTCAGGGTACTGTCAAGTGAGGAACAAAAAAAAGTCCGTTTGTGGGCTGAGGCCACTCAACAACTGGCGGATATTACACTAAACAATCAGGACCTGGGATTTCTTCTCAATGTTATCCAGAACAATACGACCATACCTGTCATGCTGGTTGATGCAGAAGACAGGATGCAGTTAGCCAGGAACCTGGATTCTCTGAGGATAGATAATGAAGAATACCTGCAGAAACAGTTAAAGAAAATGAAGCGGGAGAATGAAGCCATTGTGATGGATCTCGGTAATGGCGAAAAGAACTATATATACTACAGAAATTCCATTCTGCTTACCAAACTTACCTATTACCCGTATATCCAGCTGGCAATAGTCCTGTTGTTCATCCTGGTATCCTATTTTGCATTCAGCGAGGCAAGAAAGGCTGAACAGAACCTGGTCTGGGTGGGTCTTTCAAAGGAAACAGCTCATCAGCTCGGTACGCCAACCTCTTCGCTTTTGGCCTGGGTTGAACTGATGAAGGAGAAATCAAATGATAAGCAATTGATAAGGGAGCTGGAAAAAGACGTCAGCAGGCTGGAAAAAATTACTGAAAGGTTTTCAAAGATCGGCTCCAAACCCATTCTGAGAAAAGAAAACATCATTGAGATTTTAAACGAATCTATAGAATATTTGAAAACCAGGTCCTCTGAAAATATCAATTTCAACATAAATTATCCTTATGACGATATTAAAGTTCCTGTAAATACTGCATTGTTCGAATGGGTAGTCGAAAATGTCTGTAAAAATGCCATTGATGCAATGGACGGTAATGGTTTGGTGGAGGTCAACATTAAGGATAATACACAGATAATCTATATTGATATCAAGGATGCAGGTAAGGGGATATCAAAAAGCAAGTTCAAGACTATATTCAAACCCGGGTTTACTACCAAACAACGTGGCTGGGGACTGGGATTATCAGTTGCAAAAAGAATAATTGAAGATTATCATGACGGAAAAATATTCGTTCACCAGTCTGAACCTATGAAAGGGGCCACCATCCGTATTGTCCTGAAGAAATAAACATGAAAGATGCTGAAAGAAACAGTATTGAAATAATGGCCCCGGCCGGTTCCTTTGAATCACTTACCGCTGCTGTACAGGCCGGGGCTGATTCGGTTTATTTCGGCATAGACCAATTGAATATGCGTTCCAGGTCTTCCTATAATTTTTCAGGAGGGGATATGGAAAAGATTACCGGTATTGCTCAGGGAAACGGTATAAAGACTTACCTGACCCTTAACACAGTAATTTACAATGATGAACTGGACAGGGTCCGGCAAATTGTCAAGCTTGCAGGGCAGACAGGTATTTCAGCCCTTATCGTATCCGATCAGGCGGCAATTTCTATCGCAAGAGAGGAAGGAATGGAGGTTCACCTGTCCACACAACTGAATATCAGTAATATTGATGCACTCAGGTTTTATGCTTCCTTTGCCGATGTTGCCGTTCTTTCGAGAGAATTAACACTGGATCAGGTCAGGGAAATAAATGAAGGGATTATAAAGGATGATATCAAGGGGCCTTCGGGTGAACGGATAAGGATTGAACTGTTCGTTCATGGAGCCCTGTGCATGGCAATATCAGGGAAATGTTACATGAGCCTTCATCAGTATAATCATTCTGCCAACAGGGGAGCCTGCCTGCAGGCATGCCGGAGGTCATACCTGGTAAGGGAAAAGGAAACAGGAAAGGAACTGGAAATTGACAATGAATTCATTATGTCACCGAAGGACTTGTCTACCATTGCTTTTGTCGACAAGATAATTGAAGCCGGAGTAAGTATCCTGAAAATTGAAGGAAGGGCCCGATCCGCTGAATACGTTTATACGGTAACCAGGTGTTATAAAGAGGCGGTTGATGCCATTTTCAATGGTACCTATACAAGTGATGCTGTTGCTCAATGGAACTCAGACCTGGCAGCTGTATTTAACAGGGGGTTCTGGGATGGATATTATATGGGGCAGGAGCTTGGCGAATGGAGCTCGACCTATGGTTCCCGGTCGGCAAAAAAAAAGATATATATAGGTAAGGGAATGAATTATTTCAGTAAGATAAAAGTAGCCGAATTCTTACTCGAGACTGGCACATTGAAACAGGATGATGAAATCCTTATCACCGGGCCGACAACAGGGGTCATTATGACCACAGCAAGAGAGATCAGGGTTGATGACAGGAAAACAACAATGGCTGAAAAGGGGAACACTATTTCAATACCTGTCGATCAGACGGTCAGGAGATCAGATAAGTTGTACAAACTGGTAGACAGATAGTGTGACTTTCAGCAAAGAAAGCCTGTCAGTACTTCTTTAATTCCTCGGCAAACATGTTACTAATGGTCTTTAATTCATCGAGGGACAGGTCCTTGGTGAAGATCCGCACCACATCACAGATTTCCTTGAGGTAAATAGCTCCAAGGGCTGCATCAAAATGAAGGTTGTCAAGATTGTGTTTAATTGATGTTGTGATTTCGAGGAATATCTGCCAGTTAAGGTGGTGTGAAATCCGGAAATAATGCATATGCGGATCTTCAAGGTCTTTGAAGATTCCAGGTTCGAGTTCCTCCAGTTCAAAATGTTTATTGATCTCAATGATACCCTCCCCTTTGATCTCTCTTTTTTTCATAAATTTTACTCCTTCATGGAGGTAGCTTTTCTGCAGTTCAGGCAGGTCACTGTAATTTTTCAGGTTCCTTACCCTGATGCAATTGAAAACATCATTGTTTATGCATACAGAGGCAGCCGTACTATCAAAATCATGCTTGAAATACTTCCTGATATTCTGTGTCATGCGCATGATCCTGACAACAGATAATTTCTTTTTTAAAATAATATATACCGTGTGGGGATTATAGCCAGTAGGAAGGCCGGCGCCATGATAACCCGGGAAAGGCTCTATCTCATCAAGAACCAGTGTATTTTCAAGGATATTACTGCTGAGGGTCTCCAGTTTTTCTACCTTTGCGATGGACCCCATTGTCTCTATTATTCTGTTCAGTGACATGCTGTGAGCGTATTAATTTCGTACAAAAATAGACGAAAATATAAATATTCAATAATTAATACACCTGAATTACTCCTGGGGGAATCCTTTTCCAAGAACCCACTCAAGTAACTCGGAACTGATATCTTCTGCTTCGGAACCAAGGGGATTAAAACGCATTATTTTCTCAGGATCTCTCTGATT
>CAZILN010000103.1:0-11288 GCA_964540005.1 uncultured Bacteroidaceae bacterium
ACAACGGTATTACATGAGGTCAGGATGAGAACGGGGGCAATCAATGTGATTGCAATTAACACGTATGTTCTTATTCGTTTCATATTCAGGTCAGTTTAATTATTAATGCAGCGTTGGAGGCCTGTCGGCTTCTTCTATGCCCAGCACCTTAGGGGTATTGATCCTGTCGATACTTATATTTATACCTCTGTCTATCAATTCAGTTCCCGGGAACCTTCCAAGCAATTGCCCGGAACCGGGATCATACACGTTATATTGCTTATTCCTGTCAACAGTATGAATGCGGAAAATGCGCATATGATCCGGTGAGTTGTTCCTGTAAAAGAACAGGACTCCACCTCCTCTTTCCGGGTTGAATTTGTAACAGGCATCCCAGTTGGACATCCCGGCTTTGTCCCCCAGGTCGGATTTCTGGTAGTACCTTGTGTACTGGTATTTTTCTTCCATCTGCCGGTACCAGCTGGTCCATTTACGGTACCAGTCCTGCTGCTGGGGCTGTATATTGCGGACATCGCCGCAGAGCAGCTGGACGGAAGATGCGACCGATTGATAGGCAAATTCATGCATATCTGAGATAAGCAACTGGTTGCCCACCAACATAGTTGCCGGAGGAATGACACGGGCCCTTTCCTGGATCACCTGTCGGATGGATACGGGTCCACGGGGCGGATCGAACTCGTAATTGGTTAGCCAGGATACATCGGTATGCTGGATCAGGGAGTAATCGGAGATATTATAGCGCCCCCATACCTCGAAGGTACAATCGGTTATCAGGTCCGGAAAGCGCTGATGGAGAGAATCCAGCAGCCTGATAGTACCTTCATAGATGGCCCAGTAGGAACTTTCACGGTCCGAATAGTCCTTGCCCTCAAAATCGTAATCCCCCGATAAGGCCGGATCCATGATATAGGCTGAGTTGGCCACCGCGAAATCAAGTTTCACGTAGGCCAGCTGACAGGTAAATATGTAGTGACTCAGTTTTGTCAGGATATAGTCGAACCAAGGGGAGGCCATTGACATGGTTACCAGCTTGTCCCACCCGGGGGAGTGCAGATCGGCCGGGTCTCCGTTCACATTCTGAACCGCCCATTCAGGATGCTGGGCGAAGATCTGGCTTTCCCGGTCTATGGTCGATATGGTAAACCACATACCGGGTTTCATCCCTTTGTACCTGATATACTTACAGGTTTCCTGCAGTCCGTGTGGAAATTTCTCAGGATGCGGGTTCCAGTCCCCACGGCAATCCTGCCATCCATCATCGAGTATGAGCACATCAACACCGGTACCTGAAAGCGAAGCGGCAAGCTCCCTTATCAGCTCTTCGTTGATCTCTTTTCTGAAGGGATTCCAGGTGCAATAATAGAACAGGGGATATTCCTGTCGTTCAAATAGCTGAATATCAAGGTAATTGCGCACGAAATCCGAGAAATGGCCTTCAAATGCATCCTGCCACCCGGGACCCTGATAGAGGCAGATGAAGGCTCCCGGACTACGGAATGACTCACCTGCCTTCAGCACTTTTTTAAAGGGATAGTCTTCGTGGAGGTGCCTCATGCCGATGGTGATCTGTTCATCAACTGGATAAACATTTGTTTTTTTCAGTACCGAAGGGGCTTCGTTTCCGAGAATGAATCCCTCTTCTGAATTCTCATTATACACCAGCAGGGCAGGGTCATAATAATCACCCCTGTATGGAATGCGCATCAGGCTGGTTCCGTAATTAGCATATACATTGGTAAGATAGGTCGATTGCGGGACCAGTTTGAGATTCTCCACATCAAGGGATGTGAGGCTGAACCCTCTGTCTGAAAGGTTATGGAAATGCAGGAATTTCCTGATGACCGGCAGTTCATTATAAATGCGATACTCAAGCTCCATGACCAGGGAGTCCATCCTGGTACCGGATTTACCTGAAAAGCTCAGGACCAGGGATCTATAACCCGGGGACCCGGAATTCACAGGGGAAGCATTCAGATTGAATTCATCCAGTACATTCCTTCCGTTAATGGTGATATTATCTATGTCGACTGAAAATTCAAGGGATCCATAGGAGGCATATTCGACGCCGGTACTTTTGTTAAAAAAAGAACTGCAGGTCAATCCGTGACCGGAAATACTTACTGCACGCTGCAGGTACGGATTGCTCATAAGGAAGGAATCCTTATGGATCTCGATCATGGCCTGGGAGAGAAGTAGCTGGGAAACCATGATCAGCAGGGAGCCAAATATAAATCTTCCTGTCATAATCTTTGTCTTAAAGGGATTCAGTTATTTCCTTACATCTGCTCCTGATCTGATCCCAGTTGCCTGCCCTGATCTCATCTTTAGCAGCCATCCAGGAACCACCGCATGCAAGTACCTGCGGGAGATCAAGATAGGACTGTAAATTACCTGCATTGATCCCGCCGGTCGGGATGTAACGTATCCCAAGATGGGAATACGGGGCACTCATGCTCTTGAGAAAGCCGGTCCCTCCGGCTGCCTCTGCAGGGAAATACTTGAGCACCCGGATATCCATTTCGATGGAGGCTTCGATCTCACTGGGCGTCATGATACCCGGAGCAAATGGGAAGCCTATGTCCAGTGCAGCCTGAATTACATTTTCCTTGAAGCCGGGGGCAACCCCGAATTTTGCTCCATGGTCAGAGGCCATGTTGATCTGATCGGGAGTAAGGATGGTGCCTGCCCCGACCAGGAAATCAGGCCTCTCCCTGCCAAGTATCCTGATGGCTTCAATCCCCGCTTCTGTCCGGAAAGTAAACTCTGCCAGGGGCAGTCCGCATTCGGTCAGGGTATCAGCCAGCGGAAGAGCCTGTGCAGGATCTTCGATGGTGATAATGGGGATGACCCTGTAGGTGGCCAAGAGATCAAAGATTTCCATATTACAAGATAATTTCAGCTGTTTTCACAGCCAGAGTTATTTATGCTGACAGCATTCCTGATTTCGGCTGACAGCATCGGTAATTACTGCTGAAAAGCGTCATCAAATGCTTGTCCGGAGGGAGCAAAATCCAGGCTTTTTACGAATTGGCATGACTCTGCCGCCCCATGTTCACGGTCCATTCCCGGATCTTCCCATTCCACCGACAGGGGACCCTGGTAACTGATCCTGTTAAGGGCCCTGATGATCTCCTCAAAGTTGGTGTCGCCCCTGCCCGGACTGGCGAAATCCCAGAACCGGCGCCGGTCCCCAAAATCGATATGTCCGCCAAACACCCCTGCATCTTTGGGAATATCGGACCATTTGGCATCCTTGATATGTACATGAAAGATCCTGTCGCTGAAGCGGTAGATGAATTCCACATAATCCACTCCCTGGTAACCGAAATGGCTGGGGTCGTAGTTAAAGCCGAAAGCCGGATGGTTCCTGACGGCATCCAGGGTCCTTTCAGCAGAGGCGATGTCGAAGGCAATTTCCGTGGGATGGACCTCCAGTCCAAACCGGATGCCCAGCTTCTGGAATTCATCGAGAATGGGGATCCACCTTTTGGCGAAATCCTCATAGCCGGCGTCTATCATTGCCGATGTTACAGGAGGAAAGGAATATAGGAGGTGCCATATAGAGCTCCCAGTAAATCCGTTGACTACTTTGACCCCCAGGTGTTTGGCAGCCCGGGCTGTTTTGATCATCTCATCGGCAGCCCTCTGCCTGACACCTTCGGGATCCCCATCGCCCCAGATATAATCAGGAAGTATGGATTTGTGCCGCTCATCTATAATGTCACAAACTGCCTGTCCTACCAGGTGAGTAGAAATGGCAAACAGCTGCAAACCATTGTCTTCCAGCAGTTTTCTCCTTGCATTACAATAGGCTTCATCAGCCTTATCAATTTCAAGATGGTCTCCCCAGCAGGCAAGCTCAAGGCCATCATATCCGAATTCCCTTGCTTTTGTGCACATGGTTTCAATGGGCAGGTCCGCCCATTGGCCGGTGAATATTGTTACTGGTCGTGGCATGGTACTTTGATTAATTGATTAATAAAATTATAGTATTTATTACTTGCAATCAGAAATTTCCGGTTATTCTTTCTTATTCATGGAATTTTACCCATTGTTGTTTGGCGGAAGATTCCACCACGGTCTCCTGGAACAGCATTCCCCTGAGTCCGTCATATACAGTTGGAAAATCATTTGAGAGGGCAGGAGGTTTTTCCCCGTCAAGCCGGTGTTGTAAGCATACCGCTACATTACGGTAAATATTGGCGAATGCTTCGATAAGGCCTTCCGGATGGCCAAAGGGCAGGCGGGTGTTGTACCGGGCAATCTCTGAAAGGTATTCCGGATGCCCGGCACGGATAATCTTAATGGGTTCATCCAGCATTTTCAGGAACAGTTTGTTGGGATCATGCTGGTGCCATTCGATTCCTCCCTTATCCCCGTATACCCTTATGCTGCTGTCATTTTCCTCTCCTGCAGCTATCTGGGTTGCGAACAGGATGCCTTTTGCGCCGTTCTCAAACCTCAGGAGTATGTTGCTGTCATCATCCAGATGCCTGTCCGCAACGAAAGTGGTCAGGTCTGCACACAGCTCGGTGACCTTTAATCCGGTTACAAACTCCGCCATTATAAGGGCATGTGTGCCAATATCAGCAATGGCTCCACCGGGACCAGAACGGGCCGGATCGGATCTCCAGTCAGCCTGTTTGTTATCGGTTTTTTCAAGAGGGGTTGACAACCAACCCTGGGGGTATTCGCTGATGACCTTCCTGATATTGCCCAGCACCCCGTTCCTGATCAGCTTTTTAGCTTCCTGCACAAGGGGATATGCGACATAGGGATGCGTGACTGCAAAAAGCAAACCTGTTTCCTCGGTCAGCCGCACCAGTTCCCTGGCTTCATCGGAATTCAGGGTGAGGGGTTTATCCGAAACCACATGAAATCCATTTTTAAGGGCTAGCCATGCCGGTTCATAGTGCAGGTGGTTCGGGGTAACGATACATAGGAAATCCATCCTCTCCCCTTCAGGCAGTGCCTTTTCTTTGTCTATCATTTCCTGGTAGCTGCCATAGGTCCTGGCGGGATCCAGGTAATATTTCTCCCCGGTTTCCCTGGATTTGGACGGATCCGAGCTGAATGCCCCGCAGACCAGTTGTATCTGTCCGTCCAGAACGGCAGCGTTGTAATGGACCACACCGATAAAGGAACCCGGACCGCCGCCCACCATTCCCATGTTTATTTTACGTTTCTTCATAGCTGTTATATTAATGTTTTAGGTCTTTTAAAATCTTCCCCATGGCAATCTTTACAGGAGACAAAATGTATGTTATTGGGACTGTCAGGATCGGCGTAGCTGGTATTCATCTGTTCTACATCGAGATTGCAATTGGATAAGGCCGGGTGACAGGTCTTACATGAACTTTTAGTATCATGGATGTGCGGCCGGTGACAGGACAGGCAGCTAAGGCCCTCGTGCACACCCCTGGGGGTGCGGTCGTCTGCTGTCCCGGACTGGTGGCTGGCCTGAGGGGCATGACAGTGCATGCAGAGTTTCTGCCGGGGATCATCTGAAATGGTCAGGGAGTCACCCTGATGATATATTTCGGGTTTTGGCAGGATGGAAACATGGAAATGCATCTTATCAGTCCGGGAATACAGGGATGTTGCGGGGATCCAGGGGGGACGGTTGTATTCCATTATCTGAGGGCAGGCATAATCCTGCCGGATGCCCGGGAATCCGGGTGAATGCATCTGGTGGCAGGTCATGCAGGGGATCACTGCCTGTTCCGATCGCATAGGGTCATTGAGCTGCCAGGGGCCCTGGGTACTGACAGGTTCCACCAAATCCTCAATTGATCCTTCGAAAAACATTCCATGGCAGCGCAGGCAGTCGAAATTGAGCATCTCCCTGCTGTTCTGTCCGGGATTCGTAAAAATCGCTGAATAGCTTGCCGAGTGCCCCCCTGACAACCATTCTGACCAGGCATTCTGATGGCATTTGATGCAGGAATTCATGGATTCCATGACCTGCTGTTCGGAAAGCCTCAGATCATCCACGTATGCTGAACTGAAATGGGTGGAGACCATCCCCAGTTTTTCCGAGAGGCTGTGGAACCCGTTACTGAGAGCCGTTCCATGACACTGCTCACAGTTGATCTCCCGGTGCGCTGAGAGGCTCCATGAAGTATAGGAATCATTTATTTCGTGGCAGGAATGGCATGTCCGGGACGGGGGTGCTACCGACCAGTAAATATAAATGGAAGAAGAGGCAACAAGGATCACGGCAAGGATAAGAGTGGAAATTATTATGATCTTTGATATAAGGGATCTTTTTTTCATATTGATCACTGCCTGTTGCCTGTATGCTTGTTTATTAACTCTATACCTGTTTAATAGTAATGGATCAGGATCTGAATCTAGTACCCTTCCACTCTTTTTTAATATAATCCGAGACCCAATATGCCAGAGCCATTATGGTCAGGACGGGATTGAAGCCCCCGTTTGTAACATGAAGGCTCCCGTCGGCTATGAATACATTGTCTATTTCATGAAGCTGTCCGTATCTATTGGTAACAGATGTTTTCGGATCGTTTCCCATCCGGCAGGTGCCTGACTGATGCTGTGAACCGGTTGAATAACGGCCTGCCGGTGCGGCTTGTATGACAGAAGCGCCGGATTCCTTTAACCACTCTGATGCTTTCCCGGCTGCAAATTGGGCGACTTCCATATCATGATCGTGCCTGAGGAGTCCGTTTAGCCTGACTACAGGCACACCCCAGAAATCGGTCACTTCAGGATCAACCTCAATCCTGTTTTCAAACTTTGGCATCTCCTGTACAGGACCGTGTATCCTGACTATCCTTTTGAAAGTTGTCCTTACAAAATCCTTGTGCTCCCTGCCCCAGCGCAGACCTTCAGGGGAAGCCTGGTTGGAAAAAGCCCAGGGCAGGGTGGTAAAACTGTTACACAGTACCAGTCCCCCGGCGATACCCGGATTATGATGATTGAAATCAGATACTGCTATATTGGCGTTGGGGCCGACATCATCAAAAATATCGTAATCAAATATGCCGTTGGCACCGGAATAGGCATGGTCCTGGCGGTTGTGCCCGACCCATCCATTGTTGTTCCCGGCTCCATCAGGGAAGAGTGCTGATTTTGAATTCAGGAGCAGACGAGCCGTTTCACTGGCAGAACATGACAGTACCACCAGATCGGCTGTCTGTGTTTGTTCCCTGTCATTATCATCGAAATATTTGACCCCGCGTGCCCTGCCGGTTTCATCCACGATCAGGTGAAACACCTTGCTGTATGTCCTTAACCGGCAGTTCCCGGTTTCTATGGCTGTGGGAATGACGGTGTTGTGGGTCCCGTTTTTTGCGTTGACCGGACAGGCGAAACCCACACACCTTCTCATCCTGATACAGGCAGGCCTTCCGTTGTATGGGACAGAGTTGCGAAGCATGGGAATAGGAAAGGGATGCCATCCCAGCCTGCTGGCCGATCCTTCCAGCATCCTGGATTCTAGGTTATAACTAAATCCCGGCATGGGAAAGGGCTTGCTTCGGGGCGGTCCAAAGGGATTGTTGCTGTAATCTCCTGAAACACCTATTTCATATTCAGCTTTCTCGTAGAAGGGTTCAAGATCCTCATAGGAAATGGGCCAGTCTTCAAGGCTTGATCCTTCAACATGGCCATAGGTGCTTTTCATCCTGAAATCCTCCCTCATGAACCTCCATGCCATGGCTCCGTAGGAAACAGTACCGGAGCCCACACAGGCTGCAATGTTGCAATAGCTCCAGTCGTTGGGGTAGACCAGGCGGCTTTCACCGTTCGGTTCTACAAGGACACGTACATACTTGTTTTTATCCGGACCGAAGGCAGTATCGAGCGGGAAAGTAGTCTGTGAAATCAGTTCGTCATTATCATGGTCATCCCAGTCTGCCCATCCTCCCCTTTCGAACAGTACCACCGATAAGCCGGCAGTGGCAAGCTCCTTGGCAACGATCCCTCCTCCGGCTCCCGAACCGACAACAATAGTGTTGACGTGTTTGTTTTTCATGTATCCTGGTTGTAAAAACCTCAGCTGTCTTTGTTTCGTCCTATCACCTGGGGATAATCAAGTCCCACCATACGGTAACTTACCAGGCCCCTGTTGCCACCATGCCGTGGAGGGCCATAAAAGCCCATCATGGTATGGTCCCTTACTGTATTAAAAAAATGGGCCGGGTCAATATCCTTCCAGCTTTTACCTTTGGCAGTGCCCTTTTCAAGCTCCTGGAGCATGCTGTACTGTTCTTTCCATGATAATTCCTCAAAGCCTGTCCCGTGCCTCGCTTGTGAGAATTCCTGGACACCGGCAATGCCTTTGCGGTACAGTTCCTGGTCCGTTTTAAGGTAGCTGACCAGCTGCCGGTCAATAAAGTTGATCACGTTGGCATCTGTGGCACCCGGATCTTCATCAGCCGGTATGATCTGTTCGGCCATAGCCACTATTACCCTGGCTTCTTCCCCGGTAAAAAACCTCCATGTAGTTACAGCCGAAGTACAATTCGACAGTAAGCTTAATCCTGCTGCACCTGTGGTGGCAGTTTTCAGAAATGACCTGCGGTCCAGATGGATTTCCAGAGGTTTCTTCATGATTGGCTGCGTATGACAACTAAATCTAAATAATTCTTATCAAATAGGGGAATTTCTCCAATAATTTGAAGTGATTCTAAATTTAATGTATTTTAACAGGCTTGTTACCGGAGCAGGATTATTTTCATTATCCTTTTGCTGCCCCTTGATTCGAGTATGCACACATAAATACCGGGCTCTTTATTTGCAGCATCCCATTCAACTTCATATCGGCCTGGCAGCTGACTTTCATTTACCAGTGTACTTATTTTTCTGCCAAGCAGGTCATATACACCCAGCTCTACATCGCCGGTCCCGGATAAGTAATAGGAGATAACTGTTTTTGACCAGAAAGGATTCGGCCGGTTCTGATATAGTGTGAGATACCCCGGCAGGTGATCATTGTCTGTAATATCCTGAACCGGGTCAGTAATGCTTACCTTCAATATCTGTGCATTATCTTCTACTGCCCATCCGGTATTATCACTGAAGTGAATGGCCTTTAAAGCACCCAAGAAACTTTCAAAGTGAAGTGTCCAGTTTTCGCCACCATCAGTGGTTTCTATAAGTATACCGGCCTTCAGACTATTCTCTCCGACAGCCCAGCCATGAAGCTTATTTTCAAAAAACAGATCATTAATTAAATATTCAGTACCAGGGAGTTCAATCCAGTTGTTCCCACCATCCTCAGTTTTTAATATAATGGGCATAAAATCATCATCGTAACTGTACCCACCTGTTACAAAACCGGTTTCATCGTCTATAAAAAATACTTTATTTAATGGCAGCATGGTTCCTGAGGGTATCTTTTCCCATGTTTCGAAGCCTGTGTTTCATGATCAGGCCCTTCTCTCCAACCAGCCACCCGACGCCGTAACTACCGATATATCCGTTATTATTATCTGTAAAATGACAAAACACCGGGCACTGATCATCTGAGGTATTCAGGACCTCCATCCAGGACTGTCCCCCGTTTTCTGTCATGAAAACCTTTCCCCAGGAATGATGTAACATAAATTCACCGCCAAGGACAAATCCTTTTTTCCTGTCAATAAAGCATACATCCCGCAGCTCAATGTAATATGTCGTATCAATATTGGTCTCGTTCACTATTTCCCATTGCCCGGATAACTCAATATGAATAACAGAAATCAATATAAGGACACATGCTATTGATTTCATCAGGCGGGTTTATTTGACGATTAATTTGCGAACCACAACTTTCTGTGCCTGTGTATATTTTACGACATACAATCCCCCCGGCAAATCTGATACATCAATATGTTCCACAGACTTATTGCTGAGGGTCCTGATAACTTTCCTGTAAACCGTTTTCCCTGAGATGTCTAAAAATTCAATAGCAACCGGGTTTCCCCTTTCTGAATATGGCATTTCTATATTCACGATATCACCGGCCGGATTGGGATATATTCTGAGCAGTGAAGCATCAGCCTCATCTGTGACCATCGGGTAATCCACAGAAATACTGAATGTATCGCTCCAGTACACATGGCCATTACTGGAGATATCCATTTTAACCGGAATTGTTGTGTTATACGGGCAATCTTCAGAGATAATCAAGGTCCACAGATCCCCGTTCTGGCTCACGGCTGCTTCTTCAGGGTAGATATCTCCAAAACTTATCAAGCCTGAGTCAACCTTAGCGATGATGTTGGGAACAGCCAACCTGGCAGCAATGTCTGTGATTAGTCCTGTCGAACCTTCATTTCTTAAGCTTACAGAAAATGATAAACTATCACCGGGTTCCGGTACAGTATCGGAGGCAGAAAAATCCATGTTATGGAAGACAACAGGACCGGAAGTCGTAAAGCGAGGGCCGTTATAACTGGCATAATACATATCTGTTGTATCCGCTCTGGTCAGCAGAATTTCCACAGTGTAAAATCTTTTTCCCGGGATGACCGGCCAGTAACCTTCCCAGATACCACCACCCTGGTCTAACAGAGCTGCCGTATCCTGTACGACTCCATCCTGGCTTTTAACTACATAAAAAGCTGTAAGGGCTTGATTACCGGGATTGATGATAGCAGCCGTAATGGAGACCGTATCCTCCCCCGGAACAACATATGAAGCACTGGTCATAGTTACTTCATCAATCCATAACTGATTGCACTCAAGCTTCAGAATGAGCCCGTTATATCCTGCTGCCCATGCATAGCCGTCTTTGAAATGTATGGCCTTTAGAGGGCCACTCAAAGAATCAACCTGAACAATCCAGTTGTCCCCGCCATCGTTTGTCTCCAGAATGATTCCCCTGTATTTCTCATCTTCTCCTACTGCCCAGCCATGCTGGTTATGTGTAAAATATAAATCATGGATCAAATACTGCAATCCGGAAATTTTTGTCCAGGTTTCTCCCCCATCCTGTGTGCGTGACAAGACAGGCATATAATCAGTCAGAGAACGGTAACCACCTGCAATCCAACCATTTTTACTGTCTGTAAAATAGATTTTCCGTATCGGTGATACCCCTGTAGCAATTTCCTTCCAGGTCCCCGATGCGGTGTATTTCAAAATTTTGCCCACTCCCCTGCTAACCCAGCCATTACTATCATTTATAAAACAAATCGAGTTAAGATCGTAATAATCCTTTAATATGCATTTCCATGTAACACCGCCATCCAGTGTTTTAAAAAAAGAAGCTCCATCCGTCATATATCCTGTCTGTTCGTTCACAAAAAATAACTCCATGATAAAAGATATGTCCAGGA
>CAZILN010000104.1:0-3051 GCA_964540005.1 uncultured Bacteroidaceae bacterium
CCGTCGATATACAGAGAATCGCTTGCCTCGGGTAATTCATAGCCTTTAATAGGTATGCCATTTTCTTCAGTACATGCTGTTAATTCGTATGAGATACTGTCTCCGTCCGGATCATAGGCTGCCGGGTTATGGATGAACCTGTGTCCGCGTGCAGCCCTGTCAATCGGAGGATTCAGCAGTATGGGCGTACTGTTCCAGTCAATACTCGGATTGACGGTAATTGTGGTCTTTACTGAAAAGATCACATTAACTGAATTAGGGATATTCAAAACACCGTAATTCCTGTTCGGGTCCTGCACGGTGATGATATAGGTTGCAGGATCTAAAGTGATTGTGGTGATATAGTGGTTTTCGTAATAGTAATTAGGAAGTACCTTTTTCAGTATTCTCGGGGCTTCTGCACTCAAAAAATAATCTTCCTCACCTTCCTTTCTCACTGTTACTTCCAGTTCACTTCTATCGGCCGCACTACCACTGTATGTGAATGTTTTAATAAATACCTCAAAGGTACGAAGGTCAATCTGTGTCACAGTTATCTCACCCGCCCTGTTGTGTGTGGCACCCGTATTACCTGCGAAGCAGATCAGAATTATTAATATGGATATGATTGTTCTCATGATTGTTTCCAATCCCGGCTTATTCCCCCCGTTACGATTTTTCTATATCTTAAATGAGATTTCAGTGTTTTTATTGTTTAATCTGTAACCGTTCTGCTGATCCTGGTAGCTTACAATGACCAGGTTGGTCTGATCGGGGTAAAGATCATTCATCAGTGAGTTAACAATACCTACCGAACGTATTTTCTTTTCACACGCATATTCATAAAACAGCCAGATAGCTTCTTCATTCATCTGATGTTTAGAAAATATGAGTTCGTCAATCTCTTCACCGTTAATTGCCAGGGTGAAGGCAGAAGCTATGTACTGGTTAATGTATTTGATATTTTCTCCTGGATCTACCTGTTTGGATATTGCCAGCTGTGTACTATAATGATGGTTAACTATGGTCTCGAAATCGTCTGAAAAGAGTTTAATTGAAATAGCAATTTCACCTGTTTGGATATCCATATCAATAGTGGACACGGATACATGAACAGGGTGATAAAAACCACTGATCAGCAACAGAAACAGGAGCCCCAAAAATCGTACCATGGGACAAAATTACATATAAAATTGCTTACTTTGATCTGCAATGTCACTCTTTAGAATGTATTTGGAACTTGGAGTGCACCATATCGCTGATCTGGCAGGGTATGATCACATTTTATTTATCACTGCACTCTGTGCTGTTTATGCTGTGAACCAGTGGAAGAAGGTACTCATACTGGTCACGGCATTCACAATTGGACATAGCATTACCCTTGCCCTGGCCAGTTATCATCTTATAGGGGTACCGACCTCTCTTATCGAACTCCTGATCCCTGTAACTATTTTTATAACTGCCTTATGGAACGTTTTTCAGCAGTCTGACCGGGTGCTCACCGTGTCACACAGGTTCAAATATATTACTGCTTTGTTTTTCGGACTGATCCACGGAATGGGGTTCTCCAATTACCTGCGGAGCCTGCTGGGAGTAGAGGACAGTATTGTAATACCCTTGTTTTCCTTTAACCTGGGACTGGAAATCGGTCAGATACTTATAGTACTTGTGGTTCTCCTGGTGTCAGCCCTGCTGGTTAATCTGCTGGGTGTGCGGCGCCGGGACTGGAACCTGATCCTGTCAGGAGCCGCCATGGGCGTTTCCCTGATCCTTATCATTGATAGGATCCCGTAATATTATCCACAGTCCTCATGCCTCTCACCGGATATCTTTTTACCTTTGACCTGTGAACTTGTGAATCTGAAATTTGTGAATTTGTGAATCTGAAATTTGTGAATTTGTGAATCTGGAACTTGTGAATCTGTGAATTTGAATGCTTTCGAACCATTTATAGCTGAATTCAGGACACATCTGAAACTGGAGCGGTCACTTTCGGATAATTCCGTTACTGCTTATACCAGGGATATCAGTAAATTCTGTGATTACCTGGAAATTAACCGGCTATCGATCGGTCCTGAAGATATCAACCAGGCTCACCTCACGGAGTTTATTGCATGGATCAATTCTCTTGGATTAGGTGCCCGTTCTCAGGCAAGGATCATATCCGGCCTCAAATCGTTTTTCAAGTACCTTCTCCTGGAAGATATCATCCAGACGGACCCAACTGCCTTGCTCGAATCGCCCAGGATTGGCAGAAAACTGCCTGAAGTGCTCAGTATTGAAGAGATAGATCTGATAATCAGTAAAATCGATCTGAGTAAACCGGAAGGTCAGCGGAACAAGGCTATTATTGAAACCCTTTATAGTTGCGGATTGAGGGTTACAGAATTACTTGAGCTCAGGATCTCGAACCTGTATGTTGACGAGGGTTTTATCAGGCTTGTAGGAAAGGGTAACAAGGAAAGGCTTGTACCTATCGGCCGGAAGGCTATAAAAGAGATAAACCTGTATTTCATTGACCGTAACAGGCTGCAGGGAATAGAGAAGGCCCATGAGGATATCGTCTTCCTGAACCGCCGTGGAAGGAAGCTTACACGGGGCATGATCTTTACCTTTATTAAGGAATACAGCAAAATGGCAGGAATTAAAAAAACTGTCAGTCCGCACACTTTCAGGCATTCATTTGCCACCCATCTGATAGACGGCGGTGCTGACCTTAGGGCCGTCCAGGAGATGCTAGGACACGAGTCCATCCTGACTACGGAAATATATACGCATCTCGACAGGGAATACCTCCGTGAGGCCATAATTCAGTTTCATCCAAGGTCAGGATAAATCTGCCTTTTTACATATTTCAATAACTGCATTAAATAAGTCTTATTTAGAATTGATTTATTAATTTTTTAAATACATTTGTACTTTCAAAAAATCACCCTGTCTAGGGTGTGAAAAACAGTCTAATCTATTCAAAATCAAATAATCAAAAAAACAGTTGACATGTCAAAAGTTAAAAGAGTTTATACGTTTGGAAACAGAAAAGCAGAAGGCAATACTCAGATGAAAAACCTGCTG
>CAZILN010000105.1:0-5934 GCA_964540005.1 uncultured Bacteroidaceae bacterium
AAATTGACTGCCGGTAAAGTATCAATCACTCCACAAAACGGTTCCTCTTTAATCCATGAACCGGCAGAATCACAGGAATTACTAAGTTACCGGGAAATAGAATCTGAATTCTTAGAAGAATTACTTAATCAACCCGAAAAAAATCATCCGACTAATAAAAATCACGACTATATACAAACCGATAACAAGAGTCTGTTTTCACTTCATCAGGAGTATACTTTAAAAAACGGCTCGAAAATAATCATAAATAGAAAGCCAGGTATCCGGGTAATTCCTTTTCATTTCCATTGATCCATCCGTTTATGGTAGTAATGGCCAGCTGAGCCCCGGCAAACAGAATGATGAATGAAAGAGCTTTCGTAGCAATGGTGTCAGCCTTTGAATAACCATAGGGATATTTGGTATCGGGGGGGCGTGATAAAATGCGAGCGGTAAATAATGTGATCAGGGAAGTGACAATATCGCTGGCAGAATCTATACCATCAGCCAGGACAGCGAGGCTTCCGGACAGCAGTCCGATAATGATCTTCAGGACAGACAGGATAGAATTCCCTGCCACGCCTACCCAGGAGGCCCTGATTATTATTTTTGAACGTTCATCCATGCCTGCAGGTGTGGAGAACAAAAGTAGAAAAAAAGCTTATCTATTGAAGTTCAGGCTTAGATACAGTTAATAAACCGTTAAAATCTACATTAATAAATGAAATCTTGTCCCTTGTATTTACATTTGGGACTGATGAATATTACGAGAAACATAATAATAGTACTGGTAAGCATATCATACCTGCTGCCTTCAACGGGATTTTATTATGTGAAACATCATTGTGAGCACAGCGGGATCAGTAAAATAGTCTGGCAGGATGAATACAGTTGTCATGATAATGCTCAACAGCACTCCTGTTGTGGATCAGATCATAAAACCGGAAAACAAAAAAGCAGCTGTTTAGTTGATGAACCGCATACGAATTGCTGCGAAAATGAAATTCATTATATAAAAGATTCATCAGTCTATGATCAGCCTTCCGGCAAGACCAAATCAATAAAAAAAATACAAATCACTCATAATATTGCCGCGTGGCAGGATCATTCCGATTACCATCCGGCAATTAATCGGAACATCCAGCATTCTCCTCCGGACAATAAATCCTCGGGCAGCTTATATATTACCTATCAGTCCATGATTCTCTGATTTTCTCCTCTTAGCCTGATCGGATTCGATCAGCAAGTAAAATAGTAATGACTATACTAAAATGGAGAAATCATGAAAAAAATTATTATATATCTTTTATTAATTACCTGTGCGACAGAAGCATTCTCACAGCTAAGAAAAATTCAGGGAACCGTCTCAGAAATAGACGGAATGTTTCAGAAAAAACCCATTGAATTCGTAAATGTTTACCTGAGCGGAACCTCTACCGGGACCATCACCGGAGCCGATGGTTCGTTCAGCCTGGATGTTACGTCCGACGGCGAGCATCTGCTTGTCATTAGTTTTGTCGGATATTTAAATGATACTATTGAAGTAGTACCCGGACCGAATGATATTGATGTAATCTTGTCTGCCGGCCAGGAACTCGATGAAGTTAGCATATCAAAAAGACTGGGCGGTTCTTATATATCCAGGATGAAACCCATTAAAACGGAAGTTATAACTGAAGCAGGTTTGCAGAAGCTGCCCTGCTGCAATCTTTCAGAAAGCTTTGAAAACAGTGCCACAATAGATGTAGGGTATTCCGATGCGGTAACAGGGGCAAAACATATTAAGATGCTCGGACTGGCAGGGGTTTACAGCCAGATGCTTTTTGAGAACATTCCGTATTTGCGCGGACTGGAATCATCATTCGGGTTGAATTATGTACCTGGACCATGGATGGAATCAATTCAGATCTCAAAAGGGGCGGCAGCTGTTATAAACGGCTATGAATCGACAACCGGCCAGATCAATCTTGAATATAAAAAACCGGAAACTGGTGACCCCTTATTCCTGAATTTGTTTACCAGTTCCACCGGACGCCTGGAAGCAAACCTGATATCCGCAATTCCTGTTAATGATAAATGGAGAACCATGATAATGGCCCATGCATCAAGCTTGCAGAATAAAATAGACCGGAATAAGGATAGTTTTCTTGATGTTCCGTTAACCAGGCAGGTCAATATACTGAACCGGTGGAAATACAACCCCGAAGGGAACCTGCGCGTACAGTTAGGATTTTCCTTTCTAAACGAGATCAGGGAAGGCGGACAGATCGACTTTGACTACGACAGGGATTATGGGACAGATAATTATTATGGTATGACTGTGGATACCAGGAAATTCAATGGATTTGGAAAAATCGGGTTATTGTTCCCCGAAAAACCATACAGCAGTATCGGATTTCAGACGTCTGCCACTCTCATGTCTATGAAGGGTTTGTTTGGACTGGATGAATATTCCGGCCAACAGATGAGCTTGTATTCCAACTTGATTTTTCAGTCCATTATCGGATCAACCAATCATACCTATAATATCGGTGCAAGCTTTTTATCTGACAGATACGAGGAAGTTTTAAATTCCGATATTTTTTCAAGGACCGAAATTGTCCCGGGTATATTCGGTCAGTATACCTATACGAATCTTGATAAATTTAACGGGATACTGGGACTGAGAGTGGATAATAACAGTGTTTATGGCCTGCTGGTAACACCGAGGATGCATCTGCGCTATACTCCCGATCAGCATACCAGCCTGCGGGCATCTGCCGGAAGGGGGTACCGTTCTGTAAATGTGCTGTCAGAAAACCTGGGTATTGTGGCCAGTTCCCGGACATTCTTTTTCCTGGAGGATTTTGATATAGAGAAAGCCTGGAATTATGGGTTGAATGTTACAAGGAGTTTTCATCTGAACGCACAAAGAGAAGCAAATGTGAGCCTGGATTTTTACCGGACCGATTTTCAGAACCAGGTTGTTGTGGATGTGGACAGGGATGTGTCGGGAGTCTACTTCTATAATCTTGACGGGCGGTCATGGTCAAATAGTTTCCAGGCAGAAATAAACATCCAGCCCCTGGAACGGTTTGACATCACTGCTGCATTCCGCTTCAGCGATGTAAAGAAATCTTTTAACGGCAATCTCAGGGAAGTTCCCTTAACAACCAGGTATAAGGGATTGCTTAACCTGTCCTATGCAACCTGGTACAATAAATGGAGTTTTGATCTTACAACACAGCTAAACGGGCAGAGCCGTCTGCCGGACACAGGGATGAACCCGGTTGAATACCAGAGGGATGATTATTCACCACAGTATATAATCCTGCATGCCCAGCTTACCAGGCGATTCAAACGATTTGACATTTATGTCGGTGGAGAAAACCTGACGGATTTCCGCCAGGAGGACCCAATCCTGGCTGCCGGTGATCCCTTCGGGGAATATTTTGATGCCTCCATGGTATGGGGCCCGCTGCTTGGGCGAAGCGTCTATGCAGGCCTCAGGTTAACACTAAAATAATTGAAATAGTATTCTAAAATCTTAAAACGTAAAAAATTATGAAACTTCAGACATTATTGATTGTCCTGTTATTTACAGGGAACTTACTGGCCCAGGGTCAGGGCAAGATAACCGAAATAAAAATAAAGACTTCCTCACAGTGCGAAATGTGCAAAGAGAGAATCGAAAAAACACTTGCTTTCGAAAAAGGTGTTAAAAAAGCAGAACTGGATCTTGAGTTAAAGATCGTAACCGTAAGTTACAAAAAGGAAAAAACGGATCCGGCTGCTCTGAGAAAGGCCATCTCAAAAGCGGGATACGATGCCGACGATGTGGCGGCCGATAAGACAGCCTACGAAAAACTTCCGGCCTGCTGCAAAAAACCGGTTGATCCTGATCATGAGGATCATTAAAAAGATATTGTTCCGGATATTACATAACTGACGTCATGTCAGATACCCGGAACAATACTTTTTAATTCTCAATGAGCGGGAGTGTTACGATAGTATTGTAATGCAAAAATATATATCCTTTATAAGTCCTACTTAGCTTTTCCCTGGGCTGCGACGGCGGCCGCTTTTTTGGCGATCTCATCCTCATCGCCAAGGTAATAATGACGTAACGGCTTCAGGTCAGCATCCAGTTCATAGACCAGTGGAACACCGGTAGGTATATTCAGTTTGATAACAGCTTCCTCGGTCATGTTATCAAGATACTTCACCAGGGCCCGAAGACTGTTCCCGTGGGCAGAGATAAGAACCTTCTTTCCTGATAAGATGGTTGGTGCAATGGTTTCATGCCAGTATGGAAGAAACCTGGCAACGGTATCCTTGAGTGATTCGGTAGCAGGGATGTCCTTTTTGTCCATAGACTGGTAACGCTCCTGGTTTCCAGGATAGCGTTCATCAGAAGTTTCCAGGGCAGGAGGAGGGGTATCGTAACTCCGCCTCCAGATCAGTACCTGTTCATCACCATGCTTCTCAGCAGTTTCCGCTTTGTTTAAGCCCTGCAGGGCACCGTAATGGCGCTCGTTAAGCCTCCATGTTTTTTCATCTGGTATCCAAAGAAGATCCATTTGATCAAGGGCAAGCCAGGTTGTACGAAGGGCTCTCTTCAGAACCGAAGTAAAAACGATATCAAAAGTGAATCCTTTTTCCTTCATTATTTTCCCTGCATTACTTGCTTCTTCAACACCTTTTTCGGTTAGGTCCACATCGGTCCAGCCCGTGAAACGGTTTTCCTTATTCCAGGCACTTTCTCCATGCCTGAGCAAGACTACTTTATACATCTTATAGTATTTTTATGGTTAACATCCGGGATAAAAACGGGGGGTAAATATACATAATAATACGGGCAAATTACCCAAGCTTTCCTTCGAATTTATATCCGAGATTTTCGATTTTCCTGCGGACTTCTTCCATATCATAACCCTCACCGCCAAGGCTTACGGTTTCACTGGAGATATCAGCAGATACGGATTCAACCCCGGAAATGGTTAATACATTCTCTTCAACAGTGCTCTTACAATGATTGCAGTGCATTCCTTTTACTATTATCTTCATGTTTTTAAGTGTTTCAATAGGTATAGTATCATCGGGGTTTGTGATGGATGTGCTTCTTAATGAGGGTATGTATTTGCGTATAAGAGCATTGATAATAAGACCGGTTAATAAGATGGTCGAGGCCCATTTGAGCCATCCGGGCAGTATCTCATGAGCGTGTTCTCCGGTATGCATGGATTGTATGGCAGAGGTAAACCATTCCCTGGGAAGAAGTTCGTTGATCAGTACTCCGAAAAGCAAGGCACCGATGATAATGGCTGCCAGGTAAATAATCAGGGTTTTCCTGCCCAATACTTTTCCTATGACTGTCATAGTAGCTGCATTGGTGGCAGGACCGGCCATCAGGAAGACTATGGCTGCACCCGGACTCAGGCCTTTAAGCATCAGGATGGCGGCAATGGGAACCGACCCGGTAGCACAAACATAAAGCGGGATGGCTGTAACCAGAATGAGTATCATTGCCAGGTATTCATTACCAAAATCTGTAGTGAAGAAGGATTCGGGAACCAGTACATCGATCAGGGCGGCTATCAATAATCCAATAACCAGCCATTTGGCAATGTCTTCGAGAAATTCAACAAATGCGTATCGGAGCATGCCTCCCAGTGAACGGTCTTTGTTGCTGTCGTCGCCATTATCCATATTAACAGCTTGCTTTTTATCCGGTACTTTTCCGCCGAAGATATTTGTAAGAAATCCCCCGAAAAATCCTGTGAAAAGTGCAATTACCGGCTTGACGATAGCCATGGGCAGTCCTAATAAGGAATAGGTAACCATAATGCTGTCTACTCCTGTCTGCGGTGTTGATATCAGGAATGATACTGCTGATCCTTTCGAAGCACCTGAATTATAGAATGATATACCGGTCGGGATTACGCCGCAGGAGCATAAAGGCAAAGGTATACCAAT
>CAZILN010000106.1:0-3577 GCA_964540005.1 uncultured Bacteroidaceae bacterium
AGGAGACCCTTCCGGAAGGTCTGCGGAACGGAACCTCCTTACCGAAGCAACCCTCAGGCATAACCAGGAATGTATTAAGGCACAGCTGGCCGGGTTTCTTGATTTTGATGAGAAGCTGCCCAACGCTGCCCTGATGGTAAATAACTATGACTGGATGCAGCCATTTGGGTTTCTGGACTTTATCCGTGATATAGGGAAACATATAACAGTGAATTATATGATGGCGAAAGACTCAGTAAAAAAGAGGCTTGATCCTGAAACAGGAACAGGAATGTCTTTTACTGAGTTTTCCTATCAGCTGGTCCAGGGATATGATTTCCTGCATCTTTACCAGCAATATGACTGCAGGCTTCAGATGGGGGGATCTGACCAGTGGGGCAATATTGTTACCGGGACCGAGCTGATCAGGCGGAAGACAGGTGGTGAAGCTTTTGCCCTTACCTGTCCGCTTATCACCAAATCCGACGGTGGAAAGTTTGGCAAAACTGAAGAAGGAAATGTCTGGCTGGACCCCAAACAGACTACACCATACAAGATGTACCAGTTCTGGATGAATGTTTCAGATGAGGATGCCGAAAGATACATCAGGATTTTCACGCTGCTACATAAAAAAGAGATTGATGAATTAGTATCTGAGCACAATAAAACACCTCATCTGAGAGTATTACAGAACAGGCTTGCCAGGGAAGTCACAAGCATGATCCATTCAGAAGAAGAATACAAAGCAGCTATGGAAGCATCACAGATCCTCTTTGGGAAATCTACATTCGAGGCCCTGTCAGGAATCAGGGAGGATGTTTTTTTATCAGTTTTTGAGGGAGTTCCGGCTTTCAATGTCAGCTTTAAGCAACTTTCATCAAGTACAAGTGATTTACTGGCAGTGCATACAGCAATATTCTCTTCAAAGGGAGAATGCAGGCGGATGATGACAGGGGGAGGTGTATCAATAAATAAAAAGAAAATTGCTGATCCCGAGCAATCCCTTTCTGCTGCTGATCTGATCAATGGCAAGTACATGCTGGTACAAAAAGGGAAAAAGAACTATTACCTGATAACTGTTTCAAACTGATTGTAATGCCTTCAAATTTCTTATCCGGGTCTCAATAATACAAATTACACCCCACTACAAAAACCTAAAACAATGACTGATAAACAGCCGGGTTTCCGCTTCGATTCAATGGATATAGTTCTGTATATCTGGAAAAGAAGAATCCCTTTATTAATTATAACTTTTGCTGCAGGGATAGTATCCATTGTCGGATCCCTGATGATCACCCCTAAATTTAAGGCTTCTGTAGTGTTGTTTGCTACTTCTGAAGCTTCTGTTGGCAAAGTTATCATTCAGGAAAATTACCAGAAAGATATGCAGGCATTCGGGGTGGAAGAGCAGGTCGAACCTGTAATGCAAGTATTAAAATCAGATGTGATACGAGACCAGATCATTGAAAAGTACGACCTGATGCATCATTACCACATTGATACATCTGCCCCGTATCCTTATTTTAAACTTCACAAGTATTATGCGGCCAATATTCAGATCAGGCGGACCGAGTACAATTCAATAATTATTTCTGTCATGGATGAAGACCCGGAAACGGCGGCTGACATTGCAAATAATATTGCCGATCTGGTTGATCCGACCATCTGGGAACTAAAGGGTGAGCGGGCACGCATTGCCATGGAATACCTTGAAGGTGAAATTACAAAGGTGGATGAGTATGTCCTGCAGCTCAGGGATACCCTCCTGACATATAACATCAAGGGGGTAATTAGTTTTGAAAGACAGGTTGAAAGGTTGACAGAAGCTTACGGTAAGGCAGTTCTCAGTAATAATACACCGGCAAGAAGGGAAATTGAACGCCAGATCCATGAGCTGGGGGAGTATTCTAACGAATTTGTTTATTTCTGGTCTTTATATAATGACGAATTAAACCGGATAAATGAGTTACGGAACCAGTACCTGCAGGCCAAGGCTGAACTTGAAAGCCATCTCCCCAATATTTATATTCTTGACAGGGGTCAGGTGGCTGATAAAAAGGCCTATCCCAAAAAGTCGGTTATAGTTATAGTTGCTACATTTTCAAGCTTTATCCTGGCTGTACTGCTCTTCCTTTTCTTTGAAAACTTTCTGAAAAGACTTAGAGCTGAATAAACCTGCAACTAATCAGGGGAAATGACTCCTTCAGGATCCACACATATAAAAAACCTTGGCTACAGCATTATAGCCTGGTTGAAAAACAATAAGGAACTGCTCTGTATCTTTTTCATTTCTGCCAGTTTTTTCCTTTTGAACGGCTACCTTATCAGACGGGAATTTTATTATGTGAGCTATGTGCCTTTCTTTTTCCTGGTGGTTATGATAGCCATTTATTCTATCGATAAGTTATTGCTGCTCATAGTATTTTTTACTCCACTTTCAATCAAACTTTCCTACCTTTTCCCGGTCCTTGAAATCGATGCCCACCTGCCTACAGAACCACTGATGCTCGGACTTCTCATCATTGCTCTGCTGAAATATTTTCATGGACAAAAGATCAACAGGGAATTCCTGAGGCATCCGGTAAGCATTGCCATATATGCCAACCTGTTGTGGATACTTATTACATCCATTACCAGTACCATGCCGGTAATCTCCTTTAAATTCCTGCTGTCCAGGATATGGTTTGTAGTGGCATTTTATTTTGTCGCCGGGGAGTTTTTCAAAACCTTTTCCAATGCCCGGAAATTTGTCTGGGTGTATACCATACCTATGATGCTGGTCATTTTCATTATTTTGAATAAACTTTCATCCTATGGATTCCTTAATAACCAGGCGGCTCATTACGTCGTCCGGCCTTTTTTTGTGGATCATACCTCTTATGGGGCCATTCTTGCTTTATTGCTGCCTGTAATAGGTGGATTCCTGTTCACCTATAAGGGTCTAAGTGCTTTTCAGAAAGGCCTGCTTTTTCTTGTATTCAGCGTTTTTTTCATTGCAGTTATTCTTTCCTATACACGGGCGGCATGGATTAGCATTATCGGGGCGCTGGTTATAATGGTATTAATAATTCTCAGGATTAAGTTCTATTTCCTTGTGGTTATGGGCCTTGCATTATCCCTGGCGCTTTTTTCATACTGGTCACAAATAATAGTGAAACTGGAGCAAAACCGTCAGGATTCATCAAAACAGCTGAGCGAACATGTAAAATCAATATCCAATGTAACCACAGATGCTTCCAACCTGGAGCGCCTGAACAGGTGGAGCTGTGCCTGGAGGATGTTTAAGGAAAAACCGGTTTTTGGATGGGGTCCGGGTACCTATATGTTCCAGTATTCACCTTTCCAGATTGCCCGTGACCGTACCATCATCAGTACTGATTTTGCAGATATGGGAAATGCGCACAGTGAATATATAGGACCCCTGAGCGAATCAGGCTTTATGGGGACACTCACTTTCCTGGGGATTGTTGTATCAGCTTTTTTAACGGGCCTGAGGGTTTCGTGGAGAACAGCAGACCGTAACAAGAGGATTTTTGCTCTTACGGTTCTTGTGGGATTGCTTACCTATTTCATTCATGGATTGGTAAACAATTTTCTG
>CAZILN010000107.1:0-4517 GCA_964540005.1 uncultured Bacteroidaceae bacterium
ATCCGGAGAAATCCCCGCGGTTATGAGCGGCAATGCAGATAACTATAAGCTGTTCTATGAGTATGTTGAGACAAATGATCTTTCTATTGAGGAAAATTACAGCTTTGTGGAAACATGGATGGATATCGATGAATTCATTAATTACCAGATATGTGAGATATACTATGACAATGTTTTCTGGCCCTACCAGAACATCAGGATGTGGCGCGAAAGGAAGGAGGACGGGAAATGGCGGTGGATACTATTTGATACCGATTATGGTTTTGGAATGGAGAACCAGTACTCATCGGGATATACCAATAACACCCTGGAATTTGCCACCTCTTCAAGCACCGGCTCATTTGTGGCGCCTGATTGGTCGACCCTGATCCTGAGAAAACTCCTGCAGAATGACGAATTCAAAAATACCTTCATACAACGGTTTGCGGGATACATGAATTCAGTATTTCATCCCGATACAGTTGTTGCCACCATTAACCGGATGAAGGAGCACCTGAGCCCTGAAATGCCCCGGCATATCCAGAGATGGAAGGATGGAGAATGGTACTATGGGAACCCTATTCCTGATCTCTGTAGCTGGGAAAGCAATGTCAAGGTAATGAAGGATTTTGCCAGGAACCGTC
Source organism: uncultured Bacteroidaceae bacterium (assembly GCA_964540005.1). GTDB lineage: Bacteria > Bacteroidota > Bacteroidia > Bacteroidales > SM23-62 > CAZILN01. Next base: position 624 of record CAZILN010000107.1, read on the forward strand.
CAGCTTACCAGCGGGAGCATATCATCGATTATTTTAATCTGAGCGGTTCCTCAATCCTTACTGTCAATATTGAGGGTCCCGGTATGGGACAGGTTCTGATCAACGATGCGGCCATATCCCATGGAAATGCTTCAGGAATATATTTCAGGGATGTCCCGGTTGAACTTAAGGCCATCCCGGGGGTAGGGTACAGGTTTGTCAGATGGGAAGGTATTGAAATGGATGCCCCTGACACAGTAAGTATTTTATTACATGGAGATTCTCTAAGCCTTACTGCCATATTCGACACGGTTCCGATAAACACCATTCCATTACATATTACTTCAGATACTATATTGACCCTGGACAATTCGCCCTGGTATGCCACAGGTGATATTATCGTTGACTCAAATACTGTTTTAACAATAGAAAACGGTGCTCAAATCATGATGCCCGAAGAAGCTGATATACTGGTATACGGCAAAATACTCATAGAAGGGACGCGGGAAGATCCCGTGATCATTGCACCCAACCGGTACTCGGATCATTGGGGTGCCCTGTGTCTGGTCAATTCAACCGATTCATCCGTAATCTCAAACCTGGTAATAAAAGCTGCTACCAGGGGCCGGAATTTCGATCGTGACAGGGCAGCCATTTCAGGATATAATGCTGATTTTTCATTGCATAACATCAGGCTTGAGAATATCAAATGTCCTGTTTTTGTTCAGTATGGAAAGGTTTTAATCGACAGTTGCACCCTTCACACCGATGAAGCGGGGGATATAATCAATATTAAATTCGCAGAATCAGCGGTGGTTGAGAACTGTGTGCTGATGGGGAGCGACAGTTATGATTCCGACGCCATTGATTATGACCAGATATCAAATGGAATAATCCGAGGAAACCGGATCTTTAACTTTTACGGGACAAACTCTGACGCCATAGACCTGGGTGAAGGTTCACGGGATATCCTGATCGAGGACAACATTATTTATAATATCAACGACAAAGGAATATCGATAGGAGCCGGATCCACTGCAAGCATAAGAAGGAACATTATCGCAAACTGCGGGCAGGGAGCCGGTATCAAGGACAATGGTTCATATGGGTATTTTGAACATAATAGCTTTTATGCAAACCAATACGGCATCGCCTGTTTTGAAAAAAATATCGGTAAAGGAGGCGGTCAGGCAGATGCGGTAAACTGCATATTTGCCTGCAGCAGGAATTCTTCAGTTTTTACTGATGAATTTTCAACCACTGATGTATCCTTTTCGCTCTCAAATACAGATGTACCTGAAGGAATGCATAATATCTCCGGTGATCCCCTGTTTTTAAATAATCTTTACCTGTCGGAGAATTCCCCCGCCATCAACAGTGGCAATCCTTCCCTGCCGGAAGATCCTGATGGCTCCACTCCTGATATGGGGGCATTCCCTTATGACCAGAAGCAACAGGTAAACCTGGTAATAAATGAGATACATTACAATCCTGCTGAAGGAGTGAACAACGAATTCATTGAATTTGTGAATGCCGGTTCTGCATCAGTCAGTATTAATGGGTTTCAGATAAAAGGTAATATAGATTACACCTTTCCTGATGACATCATATCTGCAGGGGAGATCTTTCTTGTTGCCAGGAATATGAGTGTATACCAGGAACATGGGTACAGGGTTTACCAGTGGGACAACAGGGATCTGCCTGACGGACCGGGTAGCATCCTGCTCATGGACAGCCTTGGGAATGTTCTCGATTTTGTTGATTATGACAGCAGGTACTGGTGGCCATCAGCACCCGACGGTCAGGGCCCGTCACTTGAATTACATAATACATGCCTGGAGAATATGGTATCAAGCAGCTGGCGCAGCAGTTATGTTGACGGGGGCACTCCCGGTATGGGTAATGGTTCAGCGGAAATTTCGGGTATATATATCAATGAGTTTTCATCCTCCAACAGTATGGTTATCGCCGATGAGAACGAAGAATATGATGACTGGATTGAACTCTATAACAGCACTGACAAAGCCGTAAATCTTGGCGGTCTTTATATCACAGATAACCTGGATATTCCATATAAATTCCAGATCCCCATCCATGCATCCGGTCTTACGACCATTCCTGCCGGGGGATTTATCCTCTTCTGGGCTGACGGACAGGCAGACCAGGGTGTACTTCACCTGGGGTTCAAGCTTGATGCAGCAGGAGAGCAGATCGGTCTCGTTCAGAAATCCGGAGACAAAACAATATTTATTGATTCCCTTAGCTATGCCGGGCAGATTGCCGATGTTTCGCGCGGGAGGTATGTTGATGGTTCGGATAACTGGTATGAATTCACTGAGCCGACACCCGGACAAAGCAATGTCTTGACCGATATTCAATACCGGGAACATTTGCCGGATGATTTTACGCTTTATCAGAACTACCCCAACCCTTTCCGTTCAGTGACTGTTATCAGTTACTGCTTATCCAAAAACTGCGAGGTTGAACTGAGTGTCTATGACCTGCTTGGACGCAGGGTAGCTACTCTTGTGAAAGGAAGGAAGCAGGCCGGCAGGCATGAGGTTGAATGGAACGCTACGGGTATGAAGCCCGGTATCTATCTCTATGAAATTAAAACCCTGCAGGGCAGAAAACTAAAAAAAATGTTCTTAATCCGGTAATTAATTCAATGAGGTCTGTTGGTCTTATATATCTGGCTTCGTTTTTATTGCTTAGCACTGCAAATGGTCAGGATCATTGGGAGATCATGAATGACGGGATAGGATCCGGATTGCGGACTGCTGATTTTATTAACAGTGATACCGGATGGATTGCCGGCTACTATCTTATTCTTCAGACAAAAGATGGAGGTAAAAACTGGGGACGACTAGCACCTGAAGCGGGCTGGGACTTTCACACAATAGATTTTATAAATGATTCGCTTGGATGGGCCATTGCAAAAAGTGCTGATCTTGACGGTAACGCCATTATTAAAACAATGGATGGCGGTCAGAGTTGGACCCTGCAAAAGACATCGGATTGCAGATTTGGTGCAATTTGCGGACTTACAGAAAATATCGCATACGCTATCGGGGATAGTGGGATATATAAAACCACCAACGGGGGATCAGAATGGGAAGCTATTTCACCTCTGACAGGATCGGTATTTAAATCAGCCTGTTTCCTTAATCCTGATACCGGCATCATAGCAGGAAATGACAGTTCTGCTGCAAAAGGGGTCATTCTAAGTACTTATAATGGTGGGGAGACATGGAATGAAACAGTAATCCCGGAATATGATAATATATTCAATATAAAGTATTTAAATGATTCCACGGGATATTTTCTTGCTTCCGATGATTTTGGCAGGTACTATATCTGCAAAACTACCAACTCATTCCATAACTGGTCAGTTTTAATAGTAAACAATTTCCCAATTCATACATGTCATTTTTTCAATAATAAGGTCATCGTCTCAATAATGGAAGACGGTTCAACAGTTAACATCCTGAAGAGCATGGATGGTGGACAGAGCTGGGGAAAAACCAATACTGAGAACTTAGCTTTCAGGCTGGAATTTGAAATGTGTTTTGGCTCCGAAAATGTTGGGTATACCTTTGTGACAGGCGTTGCTGGAAATATACTCATGAAAAGTACAGACCAGGGCAATTCATGGACCGGCTCACATATAAGCTTGCCTTTTAATGACATCTGTTTTATCAACAAAAATACCGGATACGCCGGTGGTGGTTACAGGTTTGCGCATTGTGCATACGGACATAATTTCATAACAAAAGACGGAGGCATAACATGGAAAACCTCCAGCAATATTCCTGAACACTTTTATCCGGAATCCTTTCAATTTACCAGTGATTTAAAGGGATATATTTTTGGTGTATCAGGTACAGAAATAAGATTGTATCAGACACTTGATGG
>CAZILN010000108.1:0-12873 GCA_964540005.1 uncultured Bacteroidaceae bacterium
TTGACTGCGAAAACCTATCAGGCGGTATTTACTTCATCAGGATCCATGCTGATGACATTTACACTAAAAAGCTTATTATTGAATGATTTTCTGTTACTATTTTGGTACTCAAATCTAGCACACCTCCCCTATCCCATTGACAAATAGACATATATAGTAATACTTTACTTTTTGTATAGGGCAAATAGCTGATAATCTAACATATAAAATAATTTAATAACTTCTCTCTCCTTATCAGACTTCAAAATTCCTATTATTACTAACCAGTCTGAAGACTTACTCTTTTTCGGATACAAATCTTATACTGGTATATTCGTATAAAGTCAAATAATATTGGACAGCACACCTGCAGGAATACCGGGCAGTAAGGCATCATGCCATACGGGAAAAACGAGCTACCTGAGACCAAAGCGGTACGAGACCTTCAACAGGAAGGTATTGGTTGCCTTTTTGTCGGAAAAGAGCATGCCCATGTTATCCCAGACTTCAAATACTCCGGTGGGATTATAATAATCCCTGGTTTGCGACCACACCATGTAGGCGGTGGAACCGGGCAGGAATTCCCAGCGGATCACCAGGTTGGACAACCATTCGTCGACGGTAAAATCCGGGTTCCAGAATGAATAATCCATGTTCATATCCTCATCCTCGTCGATCTCATAGGTGTTTTCATTGATGCTGATCTGCCCGTCCGTATAGATATGGTACCTGTCGGTGAATTTCCCGGCCTTCGGATCGGTAATCATTTTAAACTCGCTGTATTCACCGGATGCGATGAACGGCTGGCCCCAGTACTGGATCGTAAGGTCGGGTGTAATGTTGAAATTGATCCTGAGGGACATATTGAGCGTTTTCTGTTCTATGTTGCCGAACAGATACCGGTCTTCACTATTCATTTTCCTTTGTGTAATATATTGCAGTTCAGTAGTGTAGGCAGAATACGTAGGGTACAGTGAGATGCTAAGCGTATTCATCGGCCGCAGAGAGGCAACAAGGGTGTAGGAACTATTCGCTTGGGACTTTTCCGAACCCCAGCCTCCATTACCAATAAATCCGAGAGAAAATGCTTTCCTCTGGTCGGTAAACAACTGGTAGTTATACCTCCAGTTGTTTGGCATGTACATCGATGGCCCACCCCTGAGAATACCGGTCGAAGTGCTGTTCGCATGAACACCACCCCCGAAGCTGCCGTTCCAGTAGTTCTTGAAACTGGCGTTCACATTACAGTTGTAACCTGCACCTCCGAGGGTTCCCCCGAAATCATAGTTCACATAAGCACTGTTATTCAGGAACAGGTTCCTGAAAATGCTGAAAGGTTCTGTAAAATTATATCCTGTCCAGACCGCGTGCGTAACATAGTCAGCTGCCCTCATATAACCCAGGTCGTTGAATTCCAGTCCGGGACTCATGAACACATTGACTATCCCGTACATCCAGTTTCCCCCGGTCTTTCCAAACTGCAGCTTGCCACCCATACCCGACAGGCTGGTCCGGGTAGAATCAACATCTACATGGCTGGCATCGGGTCTCTGGAAATACCGGGCAGATGATGTCTGGGTAAGCGAAATCGCCTCTGTCGTACCCTGTACATTGCTCAGGTATAATGAGGAATTCAGACTGTAATTACGTCCTTTAAAGTATTGTATATAATCTATTCCCGCGGTTGACGCATTCCCGTGAAGATATTCCAAGCCTGTCCCGTCCAGCCTCCTAATAGTATTCGTTATGGCCGCCCCGATTATCGAATTTCCCTTGTTAAAATCCTTTATCACTCTGGCGAGTGAATAATTTGTTAGGGGTTCAACCGTCTCCTGTCTCTCTTCGCTTGCATTTCCTATAGTTGCCTTGGTATCGGCTGTGACCGCCTCAACTATTCCAATACTCAGTCCTTTTTGTGTTTTCCCGGTAAGTTTGGTGGCACCCAGGATACGGGTAAATATTGGTATACTGGCAAATTCCCCGTCCTCCAGTGAGGGATACTTCTGTGGTCTCCGTCCAATACGTCGGGAATAAAAAAGGTTGTCGTTCCCGTATTCATCATCACCGCCGGATCCTACATTGAAACTGGTAATGCTGCTCCCTTCAATAAAAAAAGGCCTTTTTTCTTCAAAGAAAGTTTCAAATGCCGACAGGTTAACCACCGAAGGATCGGCCTCGACCTGACCGAAGTCCGGGTTTATGGTGAAATCCACCGTCATGTTATTAGTGACCCCTATTTTTCCATCGAGTCCAAAATCATACTTCGGATCACTGCCTTCTGCAAAAGGATTGCCCTCCTCGGCTTCATAGGTTTTCAGGGAACCGACGCCATAGGGTGTCAGGTCGAACTGTTTCCGAGGCTCAACTTCCTGCAGGCCATCAAGTTCACCCATGGCGTGAATGAATCCGGGTGCATTCCTCGGAACCGGGTGCCACAGGCTCAGCTCATTGTACCTGAATATCTGCCGGGCTACTTCAAATCCCCATGCCTCTTCCGCATTCTTTTTGAATCGTAACTGGGTGAAGGGGATCTTCATTTCGGCCCACCATCCCCAATCGTGGACCCAGACCTTTGCCTGCCATATGGGATCCCAGGATGGATCTTCTGATTGACCGTTATTGGATTGTATCATTTCAAACCGCACCCCCGCAGAACTCACTCCGAAGACGAATGCTGTACGCAGATCATGATAACTATCCAGCATAATATATACCATATCGCCGTCGGCGTCATCCCGCCGGCTCATCCTGCTGGTGATACTGTCGGGGGCCTTGTCCATAGCCCTGATCGCAACATACAGGTTCGCATTATCAAAGGCCACCTTGAATTCTGTCTGCTGCGACGGCAGCCGGTCGGCATATGGCTGGAACTGTGTAAAATTGCCGGACCAGTCACCCTCCTGCCAGGCTTCATCATCGAATATACCGTTGATTACCGGCGCAACATCAACCCGGTAGGCTTTATATACTCTCTTCGGAAGGTATTCGGTCTGCCCATGCAAGAAAGTTGCAAGGACAGGAAGAAGGATTACTGTCAGGATGAGATTTCTTACCATGTATCAGATTACTTGCTGCTCTTTTACATGGCTGTAAAGATATACTTTCGTTGGGATATTTCCGTCTGGCCGGAAATTAGCAAATCACCGGAAATGTATGACCTTAAGATTGACTCTCCTCGCAGCAGAGCTGCGAGGAATCATCGATTAATTGTCTATTTTTATTTGTGCTCGCTAACCCCGAAGCAGAGCTTCAGGGAATGCGCTCGCGTAATTCAACAGTAAGATCTCGAATTTGAAAACATTTTTTATAGGAAGTTGTACTTATTTTGTATCTGCACCTCTCCTGCTCTAATGTAATCATCTATATAACAGCAAAATAGATTTTTCGATCACGATCTGTATCGGAAAATAAACACTGCAAAACAAACAATAGTCAATAAAATTAAGCATGTAATACGGAAATACACTCGACGATAGATTGATTTTAATAACTTGTGGTCCTAAACTTAGAGCATGAAAAAAAATATTCGGTCAGGACACATCGGTATACTTACCTCAGGGGGTGACACTCCGGGGCTGAATGCAGCAATACGGGGAATTGGCAAATCAGCCGGGTACGACAGATCAATGGAACTTATCGGGTTCCTGGATGGATTCAGGGGATTGATGGAGAACCGCTTCATCAGGCTTGATAACAGTAAACTATCCGGTATACTTACCATCGGAGGCACCATTCTGGGGACCAGCCGGGACAAACCTCACAAGATGCCTATGGGGGGGAAATATGTGGATATGACCGATGTGATTGTTGAGAACTATTATAAAAACCACCTCGACGTGCTTGTTTGCCTGGGCGGAGGAGGTACACTGAAAAATGCTTACCGACTCTCCAAGCGGGGACTGAACATCATCACCCTGCCAAAAACTATCGACAATGACATTGCAGGAACAGATGTAACCTTCGGCTTTGATACGGCCCTTGGGGTTGCTACGGATGCCATTGACCGTTTGCACAGTACAGCCTCCAGTCATCACCGGATCATTATAGTGGAGATCATGGGCCACAGGGTAGGATGGCTGGCACTGGGGGCCGGATTGGCCGGGGGGGCCGATGCCATTTTAATACCCGAGATTCCCTATACCATTGATAATCTGGCGGAGAGTATCCTTAAGAGGGTGAACCGCGGTAAACGATTCAGCATTGTGGCAGTAGCAGAAGGAGCCATCAACCTAAAGGGAGCCAACAAAATTAAGGCATTGGAAAAGAAATTGAATGATGCGAACAAAGGAAAACAATCTGAAATAAAGGAACAGCTGAAACAACTGGACTCTGAATACAGGGGGTCCACCCTCAAATTAGCTGAAGAGTTGCAGACGATCACCGGACTGGAGACCCGTGTAACAATCCTAGGGCATTTGCAAAGAGGCGGACATCCATCCGCAGCTGACAGGTTGCTTGCAACCCGGTTAGGTACGGGAGCAATCGAATATATAAAAAAGGAGCAATATGGGATCATGGTGGCTGTCGACGGAGAAACTACCAAAGCTGTACCACTTCAAGATGTAGCAGGAAAAATCAACTACGTTCCGCCAGACCACCCATGGGTTCTTAGTGCAAGGAACCTGGAAACCAGTTTTGGGGACTGAATCCTGTGAGCACAATGAAAAATAACTCTGTACTGAATATCAGGAATCATTTAGCGACCTTGACACACATCAACCGGCTTTGGTCCCGAATCAAAAGCATGCCGTCAGAAAGCGCTAGAGGTGCCCAGTTTTGATTCCCAAACCTTTCAACCAGTTGATCTTCTCCTGGTTCTGCCACAAGCAACTGTGCTGATGCAAGGGGCTTGAATTCAGATGGATCCGGCTCTATAAGATATAAAGTCTGTTCGCCGTCGGTAGCCAGAATCAGTCCGTCGGCCAGAATCATACTGCCTCTCATAAAAGCAGGTTCACGTTTTGTTTGCCACATGATCCGGCCATCCATACTCATACAAACCAGTCCGTCACGCCGCTCATTGGTCGAGTATTGAGCATAAAAATAACCATTATGCAATATCGCTGGTTTTGTATGTGCGCCAAACTCAACAGTTTTATAGAGTTCTGTAACGCCATAGCCGCCATCTGTTTTCTTTTCAACTTTGATCAACGCCGCGCCGGCCTGGTATCCGCCTATTATGAGAACCCTACCCTCACCTGCATCAGATGCACCCGGGACCGGAATACTACATTGCCAGTTATCATATTCCCACAGGATTTTCCCAGTGAGCGGGTCAATTCCAGCAACTTTACCGCCAGTTGCGGGTGCTCCCCTGCCACCACTGGAAGCTGTTATCATAACAACATGGTCCTCTCCTGCAACTTCAACTATTGATGGACTGACATATCCGACAGGGCCAAGAGGGGGCGTGGTCCATATCACATTGCCGGTGAGCTTTTCATAGGCCACAACACCTGCCTGAGGGGCCTGCGAAGCTACAATAAGCAAATCCCTGTAAACCAAAGGGCACTGGGTAATTGCCCATCTCGGAATTTCATCACCACCGAAATCCTTCCAAACGTTCTTATTCCAGATTGGCTCATGTGTGTTGATGTTTATACAATACAGGTCGCCGTATGGACCGCACGAATAGATATGATTGCCGTCTAAAGCCGGTACACTTCGCGAGCCAGGAAACATAACAGCTCCGGGAGCTTTATAACTAAAATTCCAGAGTTCTTTCCCACTGGAAAGCTCAAAACACCTCAGGTTATCGCCCACTTCGTCATCTCTGTCCAGTAGATAGACCTTACCGTCTTTGACAACAGGTCCGCCAAAACCTATGCCCACATCAACCGTCCATAGAACTTCCGGTCCGTTCTCAGGCCAGGAGCGTAAAATACCTTTCTGGTCTGATGTACCGTTTCGATTGGGCCCAAGATACTGGGGCCAGTCCTGGGAATGGATATTCGCAGTGTATACTAATAATACAATTAACAGATAATACCATCTCTTTGGTTTCAGTAATTTCATCATGATTTTGGTTTTAATGAGTTATTGCATGCTATCAGATTCAGCAGTAAGCCGGAAGATTATATATTTTAGATACAATATACAGTCGAAGGTTTAAATTGAAAACAGAATATAAATCAGCGATCGATCATTTTTGCCTGTGTTTCAGGGTACCTTTCACCCCGGACAGTGATCTTTGATGCAGCAACTTCAATTAGGCTCAGATCCTCAGTAGTGAGTTCGAGCTCAGCTGCTCCAAGATTTTCATGCAGTCGATCCAGCTTTGTGGTTCCCGGTATAGGGACTATCCAAGGTTTCCGGGCAAGCAACCAGGACAGTGCAATTTGAGCCGGGGAACAATATTACGGAAGTCGGAGCTATCGAAACTGGTGTCGGCGTTTATTTTTCCAGTGAGAAATCCCTTTCCCAGAGGGCTAAAAGGCACGAAACCGATACCGAGCTCTTCAAGTACCGGCAGAATCTCCTCTTCCGGTTCCCTCCACCAAAGCGAGTATTCACTTTGGAGAGCTGTTACCGTCTGGACTGCGTGTGCACGTCGAATTGTATTTACACCTGCTTCAGAAAGGCCAAAATGCCTTACTTTACCTTCCTGGATCAGGTCCTTTACTGCCCCGGCAACATCTTCGATCGGTACCTCCGGATCAACGCGGTGTTGGTAGAACAGATCGATGGCATCAACCTTCAGCCTTTTGAGCGAGGATTCGGCAACCTCTTTGATATTTTCGGGTTTACTGTTCAGTCCGGGCATGTGCTGCGTGTCGAAACCAAACTTGGTAGCGATCACCACTTCCCCGTGGAAGGGTAAAAGTACTTCACCTACCAGTTCTTCATTCGCAAAAGGCCCGTATACCTCGGCAGTATCGAAGAACGTGACACCCTGTTCGACGGCAGAACGGATCAGTGAGATCATTTCTTTCTTGTCCGCTGCCGGTCCATATCCGAAGCTCATACCCATGCAACCAAGTCCGATGGCGGAAACTTCCAGGTTGCTCTTATCGAGTTTACGTTTCTGCATTGTTTTCATTTTTAAATAGTTATTATTCTTTTGTCGAGACAGAAACAGGTACCTTTTTATAAGCCTGAGACAAGGATTGTGCTATATAGAATCCGTCCATCCCATCCATATTTAAATAATATACCTGCGGGTTCCATTTTATATAAAACTGTCCGGTAAAGCTAGTTTGGTTAATGTTGGCTCTCAGGGAAATGAAATGAGTTTTCTTTGTCTGGTCTACTTTTTCCAGGACCAATCCATATATGTAATACATACCGATATCGATATTTCCGTAAAGAATGAAGGTGGGTATTAATTCAGGTGTGAAAAAGCGGTATCTCCAGATAAAGATGAACGACCAGGGTTTGAGTCCTTCCAGGTCAAATCTGATTTGTGGATTAAAACTGAATCGATTGCCCCCTACAGACAGATTTGAAATAGTAGCAGGCTTCCCGAGTGAAAAAGTTGGGATGAATGAGAACCCATTATTGGTAACACTCAAATCCCCGTTTAAATGATAAACGGTTTTTGTACTGTCAGCCTTTAAGTTAGTAAACCTTTTTCCAATGTGACTTAATAAGAATCACTGAGTAACTTTGACACACACCATCTGGCTTTGATCCCGGATCAGGAGCTTACCATCGGCAAGTGCGATAGGTGCCCAGTTCTGGTTTCCATACCTGGGTTCTGCTACTGCTACTATTTCAAGCACATCGGCTGAGGCCAGCGGTTTGAATCCAGATGGATCCGGCTCTATCAGATACAGGGTCTTTTCGCCGTCGGTAGCGAATATCAGTCCATCGGCCAGAATCATACTGCCTTTATTAAAACCAGGTTCACGTCCTGTTTTCCACATAAGTTCGCCATCCATGCTCATACACACAAGGCCGTCACGTCGATTATTCGTCGAGTACTGCGCATAAAAATAACCCTTGTAATACAATGGTGGTTTGGTATGTGCGCCAAAGTCAACATTTTTATAAAGTTCTGTAACGCCGTAACTTCCGTCTGCTTTCTTTTCAATTTTAATCATGGCCGCACCAGCTTCATATCCTCCTACGATAAGCACCTTTCCTTCCCCGGCATCAAAGGCACTTGGGGCCGGAATGATAAATTGCCAGTTGGTATATTCCCACAGGATCTTCCCGTTCAGCGGTTCAATCCCAACAACTTTGCCACCGGTTTGGTCTGCTCCACGACCGCTCGAAGCTGTTATCATCACGACATGATCCTCACCGTCCACTTTAACAATGGCCGGGCTGACATATCCTACAGGACCAAGAGACGGAGTAGCCCATTTCAGATCGCCGGTATTCTTATCGTAGGCCACAACACCGGCCTCAGGAGCCTGTGAAGCCAGAATCACCAGATCATCATACAGCAAAGGACACTGTACTATTGCCCATCTTGGGATTTCCCCTACACCAAAATCAGTCCAGATATTTTTGTTCCAGACAGGCTTGTGTGTGTTGATGTCTATGCAATAGAAGTCGCCGTTGTGGCCGCAGGAGTATACGTAATTGCCGTCAATAGCCGGGACACTTCGCGTGCCTGAAAACCTTACAGTTCCGGGAGCATCATAGCCATAATTCCAATATTCTTCACCAGTGGAAAGGTCAAAACACCGCATCTTATCGCCAACCGTATCATCTCTGTCAAGAAAATAGACCCTGCCGTCTTTAACAATTGGTCCGCCATTACCGAGACCAACGTCTACAGTCCAAAGAACCTCCGGCCCTTTCTCAGGCCATACTCTTAGTATATTCTTCTGGGGCGATGTGCTGTTTCTGTCTGGCCCGAGGTATTGGGGCCAGTCTTGTGTATATACATCAGCTATGCAAACTAATATAACTACTACCGAAAATAACATTCTACTTAGTTTCATGTTCATGATTCTTATCATTTTTGTTTATTTTTTCATGAACTCCTGCATCAAGATAATTTTCAGGTGAATGCAATCCTGAAGGCTGATGACTTCATGTCTTGTTCTGTTTTGGATATTCTCCATCGATCAGCAATACTACTCCATTTCTCAACACCTGATTTTACTTCCATTATTATATCCTGTGCAGATGCTGAATCAAGTCTGAAAAATTCATGCACTTCCATTGCCAGGTCAAGACTAAGTGCATTATCATTTTCTGAGATATTCAAACTCAGACCTGTCATTGATTCAACAGGATTGATATCAAAAGCAGGAGATAAGATCCATCCTTTCCTGGTCAGTATGAATCCATGATTTCTTAGATGATCATCAGTATTGGATACACAGATACTAAAGACTATCCGACGCCATAACTCTCTCAAATCAACAGTAACATTTGCGCCATGGCTCATAATGAATTCAACCAGTTCCAGGTAACTAACACCATCCTGATAATTCATTCCATCAGCATATCCTAACAATGTCATAGCAGAAGCGAAGTGAATCCGTTCACTGGATTCTGATCGGTCAAATCTTTTAGTAAGAAAGGTATGATGATTTGCCGAAAATTTTTCAGCTTTACAAGGAGCCATATTTATCCCTGCCTTTTGAGCCATTTCATATGTGACTATCTCCCATCCACCTATGTCTGTATCGTCATTTTTACTAGGAAACTTTGCTATCCAGAGATGTCTGTCCGGATCCATTACACTTGCCTTTGGCCTGGCGCCTCCCAGTGATGATCCCGGTGCAATCAACATACTCAACCATCTGTTATATTCCGGATCATTAATAGCATCGTCTTCCTCGAGCATCAGACTAACCTGTTCTAACTCTCTTATCGAAGTCCAGGGTGGAACAGCCATGTTTTTATTATCATTCATAAATACCCCGGCTCTTTCTTCTTTAAATCTCAATGCTCCCATTCTGTGTTCATCATAAACACCCAACAAGTAATCTCTTTCATAAAGGGTATTCTCCTTACGTTTATCTTTCCTTGCAATGGCAGCTTCCTTACGACGCATCAGAACACGGCCCCAGCGATCAGGAGATGAATCCAGAAACAATCCAAAATTCTGTTTCTGCTCACTGTCCAGATAATGAAGTCCTGAATATAAATGTAAATCAGGATCCAGGATCTGGGCATGATCTGATTTTAGCCAATCAGTATCATATTCGAAAGAAAAGATTTCCTTACCTCTGAGCAATTCTGAATACAATACTCCCATCAACATGGGTTTAACCATGCTCTGCCAGTGAGCATACACAAATATTTCCCTTTTATTGGAGTCCTCCGCCATTGTGGATTATCGTTTAGGTGCACGTTTAAGAAACTTAATATCAGCATCCTGCAGTTTCCGACCAAGCTCATCATCCTTTGCCACTGAAAGCATGTCCTTCTCAAGTCCAAGAACCGTCAGTACCTGGATATATGCTCCAATGCTGACTGAATGTGTGCCTTTCTCAATTTTTATTAATGTTCTAGTGCTGATATTGGCTCTATCTGCAACCTGGGCACCGCTGAATTTCCTTCTTAATCTTGCCAATTGAATATTTTCCCCAAATTCAACAAGAATTCTATGTAATTCTGGTAATAATACAGTCTTTCTATCTTTCATAATGTGAATTATTTTACACAAATATAAGGCTTTTAATGCAATATAGTTCACATTAGCTCAATTTTTGATATTATTATTCAGTGGTTATAACTGAATCCTCCATTTATAGGTATTTTAAACCTGTTAGTAAAAAAATCTCCTTAGGTTACATGGAATATATAAACAGAGAAGCTTGCCTAATTCTTCAAATACTTATCAAGGAAACCGTAAACCCTGTCCAAGTTTTCGTTTATTGTGAAAGATGGTCCGCCATGCTGATTGGCCGGAAATAACTCGAGAGATACTTTTTCATGTCCCAGCACCGCTCCAAGTTTCCTGGCCAGTTCAACAGATCCCTGGTAAGGTACCAGGGGGTCTTCCGTCCCGTGCTGAATGAGAAAAGGAGGATCATCAGCCGTGATATAAGTTTCCGGGTTTACAGCTTCAACAAGTCCGGGTGCATCTTCGAGGTTTTTCCCTATGAGCTCAGATTCAGGCGAATCCGGAACAGAATGTACCTGTGGATCCGTTACGCCGCTTGCTGAAAGCTGTTCATCCTAATAAATTTATCAAATTCAAACAATGACTTCTCAGTAATACAGATTTACCATTCCAGGCAGGAAGTTTCAGTTACCCTATTTGTAGTTAACCACTTCCTCCAGGCTTTTGCGTGTTGAGGCAGATGAAACAGCATCGATGTTTTTGTCGATATTGCCAATCCTGAGTACAGATACAACCCTGTAGTCTTCAGGAATTTCAAGGACTTGTTTTTTTGTTGAATTTATTTGATCCACAGGTCCGGCATAGATATGTGCACCAAGTCCAAGACCCTGGGCTGCCATATACATGTATGCGGTTGCCAGTGCACAATCAAAATCAATATTTATTCCCGGCTGATCGGATTCGCGACCGGATATGACAATTAATATATTTCCAGCCGTGATATTGGGAATAAGGCTTTCAATTATGGAATTATCCTTTACTACCGTGAACTTCCATAACTGGCTGTTCCTGGCACTTGGAGCCTTTATTCCACATTTCAGGACCAGGTCTATTTCACCCTCTGATACGGGTTCTGTTGTAAACATCTTTGCCGAGTAACTTGACAATATGGCATCCGTCACACTGTTGCCATTGGTTTGACCTTGTATCAATCCGGTACCAAGCAGTAATACCAGAACTGCTGACAATAGAGTTTTGTTTTTCATTTTAATATAGATTAAATGATAGATATGATTTTAAAGGATAGTCCGGATCAGTCCACAAATAAGGTGTATTCAGAGGTCCATTTTTCCTCCTCCCCGGGTGCTACAGAGATCCAGATTGAATTTTCAGGGCTCAGTGTGGTTTCACAGGCCCAGAAGACCATTCGATGTAACGGCTTATCAACAGTATAGGTAACACCAGCACCGGATTTTCGATTGACGACTGTAACCCGGTGATCCGTCACAGCCATGCTATACCCGCTCAAACTAATAAAAACACTGGTGTCGTTCAATTCCTTAATGAAGTTAATTTCCTTATCCCTGATCTCCAATAAGCCCTTCAGATCATCTTCTGTTGAGATATCATAGGGAAAACTGATGGTGAATGCCGGACCGCTTTTCTCTGCATCAATCATGAAAAAGTTGTGATTGAACTGATCCGTTTCAATGATGCTGTCCCCGGTATTCTGCAGGGTATGTTCAATATAGAAGCCATTATTCTTCAGCCTGATGGTCTTATTGTATACATACCCATACCCGAAGTCGCTCTCTATCTCCTGGGTGAATGTTATCCAGTCCGCACCCTGGTCAATCTTCCACTTACCATGGTCCAGTATCTTGTAAGTTTCCCTCCAGTTGTACCCTGATTCAAACGCCTTTTCAAGGATACCCACTCCTATTCTGATGAATCCTCCACCCGGTTCTGCATCGGCATAACCCAAACCAGGTTCAATAAATCCTTCCACCGGACCAGTCAGATCTTCATGAAACATTGGATCATGGATTTCTTTCCAGTAACCAAAGTATTCATGGCCTTTGTATTGTACGCTGCCTATTATTCCCGACCAGTCAAACCGGGTTGCGCGGTACAGGCCATTGTCCGGATCAGGAAGATACACTTTCATTGCTATTTCATTATTTGAAATTACAGTGCTCGGATATTGATCCAGATCCACTTCTTTTGAAGTACAGTTCCAAAGAGATGCACACATAACAATTAAGGTTGATGTCAGTACAAAGTTTTTCATATTGTATGGAGTTTTCAAATGTACAGAGTTTTCATATTATAACGAACTCTCACTGGTATTGTATCATTCCTCGCGCTGAATTAATCATCACACGGACTGTTATATATGTTCAGAGGCTAACCTGAAGGCA
>CAZILN010000109.1:0-15158 GCA_964540005.1 uncultured Bacteroidaceae bacterium
ACCTTGTCCTTGAGGAAGATATGAAAAAGGCGGTCTTCGGGAATGTGTCGGCCGGGGCCGGGACCTCCTCCCTGTACCGGACAAATGCCAAGGCTTACTATTTTACCGATAAGATCCATCTTGCCGGCCTGGGAATGCTGAATAATATCAACCAGTTCGGTTTCTCTTTCGGTGATTACATGGATTTCAGTGGAGGATTATCCGGAATGATGGCAGGTTCCGGTAAAATTGAGATCAATGCGGATGATAGTTTTCCCATCAATTTCGGACAGCCGGTTAACGGACTGAATACCTCGGGGGCAGCCGGACTGAATTTCTCTCATTCAAGGGGCCAGAATAACCGGGTCTTTATCTCGTACCTTGCCAACGCCACCAGAAGGGACCTGGTGGAAAACAGTTTCACCAGGTATTACAGTCCGGGAGAAGACTACTCACAGGAAATGCAGAATAATGAATTCAAAGGCGATACGGCCCACAGGGTGAATTTTGGTTTCAGGCAACGCCTGGATTCGACCCAAAACATTATACTGAACGGCGGGGTATCGCTTAACTATGGCAGGTCGACCACGGAATTGCAGACCGGTACCATCAGGAATGAGGCTGATGTCAACAGGCTTTTCAGCAATACTATTGATGAAAGTGACAGGGTCTCAGGCTCTCTGAGCAGTTCTTATATCAATAAAATACGTTCAGACCGTACAGTCTTAAAGCTGACCGGTGATGTGAACTATAATCAGAGCTTGTCTGCTTATGAATTCAGTAATGTCACCTCATATTTCAGTCCGGCCAGGGAAATTATCAGCCAGCAGTTCCAGGACAATGAATCAAGCAGTCTGTCTTACAGCGGGGCCATATATCTTACCCAGAGACTATCGAAAAAAATATACCTGGTGCCGGGATTCAGGTACCGCAACAGTGAGTCAATCCTGGAACGTTTCCAGGGGGTCCCCGGTTCGGAGGATATACCGGTTGATTCCTTAAGTCCGCTAATAGAAAAACAATACCGGTCCATGGTACCCGGATTAACATTCAAACGCAACACTGAGAAAAGCCAGCTGGGCCTGACCCTTGAATGGCTGTCAAGCCAGTTATCCAGCACCCTGAACGATGAAGGATCCCGGCATTCGCAGTTCACCTACCTGCTGCCCAGGCTTACTTATGAATATGAATTCAATACCGGCCGGCGATTGAATCTTTTTTATTCCACCTCAGTGAATGAACCCTCTGTCAGCCAGTTACTGACTGTTGCAAATAATATCAACCCTATTTACCTTGTATACGGGAACCCTGATCTTGAGCCGGAATATTCCCACAGTGCCAATCTTCATATGTTCATTTTTGACCAGTTTTCCTTTACTTCTGTTTTCAGTGCCTTCTCTGCCACCTATACGCAGAACAAAATTAACTGGTCAAGGACACTCAGCCAGGATCTTGTTCAGGAACTTACCCCTGTAAATGTCCGTAATGACCTGGTATTGAGAGGGAATGTCGATTTTTCGACACCGGTAAAAATGCTGGGTGTCAAGATCCACTTTAACATTGAAGAAACCTGGAACCAGGGGATTTCTATAGTCGAAAATGTTGAAAACCTCAACACCAATATGAACCATCGCATATCCCTGAGCGCTGACAACCGGAAAAAACAGAAATGGGATATCAACTCCGGGGTAGGAATTACCCTTACCAATTCACAGTTTTCCATACAGGAAAACCTGAATAACAGGTACTCTGATGTCTCCTGGTTCGGAGAGATCCTGTTCACACCCAACGAGACCTGGGACTTCATGACAACCGCCGATGTTATAAATTACAACTCCGGGAGTTTCAGTGAATCCGTCCTGGTACCCATGCTTGGGACCGAGATAAATTTTCATTTCCTGTCAAATAAGAGGGGTGTCTTGAGTTTCAAAGCCTTTGACATTCTGAATATGAATACGGGTATTCAAAGATTGAGTGAGCTGAATTACCTGCGGGAAGTGAGGCGCAATACCATAGGAAGGTATTTTATGGTAAGCTTTACCTACCGCCTGAATAAATTCGGAGGCAGCGGTAGTGATATTGATATTAAGGTAAAAAGACATTAAGGATTGTCTGCAAATATTCATATTTTTATGCATGCCTGACATACAGGCAGACATAAAATACCGGTTAATATGAAATCCTTTTTAACCCTTGCTCTCACGACCTGTCTTCCGGCTGCAATACTGATGTCCTGCAGTAACAGAACCAATAGACCAGCTTATAATTCTTCCTACCCTGACAAACCCAATATCATCTTTTTCATTGCCGATGATATGTACCCGGAGATGTTCAACTGCCTGCCCCAGGGGAAGGAAAAAAACCTGACCCCAAATATTGACCGGCTGGCCGGTGAAGGTGTCATAATGATGAACCAGTATGTTGTTTCACCTGTCTGTACCCCCAGCCGGTTTAACTGCCTGACGGGCAATTACGCCAGCAGGGCAACAAATGCCGCCTTCCAGAGGAAAACAGCACATGAAGAGGGACAGACCTGCATACAGTGGAATTCATTTATAACTGAGAATGACAGGATACTTCCCCATTATCTGAAGGAGCTGGGGTATACAACCGGTATGGTCGGCAAGAATCATGTGATTGAGGCCCGCGGATTGGCCGGGTTTCCTGATTTTAATGCAGACCCCCATGATCCCGAAATCGTGGAAAAGGTGGAAAATAATTATCTCAAGGTTGAACAGGCTATACTTAATTGCGGTTTTGATTATGCCGGAGGGATTTATCACAATAACCCGAATTTCATCGGTGTTTCCGGACTGGCCGTGCAGAACCTCGACTGGACCACCCAGGCCGGGGTGGAGTTTATTGAAGAAAACCACGAGCAGCCGTTTTTCCTTTACTTCGCCACTACTGTCCCACATGGCCCTAATGATGCTGACCACTCATGGAATGCCGATCCGAAAATAACGGCGCGCGGATTTCTCGAGGAAGCGCCCGATGTGATGCCCCCGAGGCACACACTACCTGAACGGACCAGAGAGGCAGGCCTGGAGGGCTGGAATAAGGAAAACGTACTCTGGCTTGATGATGCCCTGGGAGCCCTGTTACAGAAACTGGAAGAACATGATCTGATGGACAATACCATCATCTTCTTTTTCAACGACCACGGCCAGCATGCAAAGGGTACCCTCTACCAGGGCGGTGCCCTGAATCCCAGCATCATATGGAAATCCGGAGGCTTTTCCTGCGGCAGCAACTGTGATGTCAAGGTTTCCAATGTGGATTTTGCCCCTACCATACTGGAAATGGCCGGGGCTTCAGGCCCGGATGCCGGGTTTGACGGACGCAGTTTTAAATCGGCCCTTGATGGCAAAAGCCTGGAATCCCGAGAATCACTGTATTTCGAACTCGGATATGCCCGGGCGGTTATCAAAGGAAAATATAAGTATTATGCCCTCAGGTACCCCGGGTATGCCCGTAACTGGACCCCCGAAGAAAGGGCCGCCGAACTGGACAGGTATAACGCAGGACGGACCTTCCGGAATATGCCCATCAGTAACGATGATCCCGGAAAAGCCTTTAGCCACCTTGAAGTTGTTCCCGGGGGGGGCGGGGCCGAGCATGCATCCTACGGTAAAAAACCGGGCTATTTCGATCCAGACCAGTTGTATGACCTCGAGGCAGACCCGGATGAAATGGTCAATCTTGCGGGAGATCCGAACTACCAGGAAATCCTCGAAGAACTAAAGACCGAACTGCAGAAATACCTTGATGATCTGCCCGGTAAGTTTGATCTTTGAAAGCACACGGCTCTGATAAGCTTTATTGCTGATAACCTTTGCCGCTGACAGCCTTTGCTTCTTAAATCTCTGAATGAAAAGAGCAGATCCTTACATCACATATCTTCAAGTTTCTTTATCATTTCCCTGGAATGCTGGCGGGAGGCGTCCTTTTCCAGGGCTTTGCTAAAGTATTCCCGGGCCCGTTTCAGGTACAGTTCTCCCATATTATCATACAGTTCAGAGTTGTCAGGTTCCAGCTCGAGGGCCAGGTACATGGCCTTGAATGCCCGGTCAAGGTGATTGTGTTCAGCCAACAGGACTGCTGCATTCCTGATCCTGCCCACCATGTAGTCATCGCTGGTATTAAAACTTGCAGTCTCCTTCCCCTTTTCATACCATTCTTTTGCCTGTTCTGTCTCACCGAACCAGAGGTGGGTCTCAATGAGCATCCCATAAGGAAGGGCGGATACCGGGTACAGGTCAAGGGCCAGCCGGGCAACCTCCAATGCTTCCTTTTTTTGATCCCTCTGGAAATAAAACCTCACCATATCGTAGTACATTTCACTGCTGTAGTCCGGGTATATATCCCTATCCTTAAATGATTTTTTCAGCAGTGCACCGGTTGCTTTCAGATCGGGTGCCGAAGCAATATCCAGCCTCCGGATCTCATCGGTAAATACCACCTTCCAGTCCTGTTCCCAGGCATTGATCAGCTCCTCGAATTCCCGGTTGAACCTATACTCCTGGGGGAATCCTTCAGTAGCCTGGTAAAGCTCAATGTATTTGCTGAAAAAAGGTATCTCGCGGATCCTGTGAAATTGATCGAACTGTTCTTCCCCGTAAATTACAGCAAGCATCTCGGCGATGTATGAACCAACGGTCACGAACTTCACCTGCTCTGCCTTATCGATCCCCCTGGTAATCTTACCATAATGCAGATCATAGGCTGTATCAAGTGCCGCCAGGTTCACGTGTTTGTTGAAGTAGGCAAATGCCTCTGCGATTTCCTGAACATTATCTGAAAGCATCTGCCCGTACTTGTCAAAATAGCTCGCCCCATGATTAAATACCTGCCACATACCAAGCTTCACGGCTCTTTTCGATTTGTCCTCATTATAGGTATACAACCTGTAATTTTCATCCATGATCAGCTGGTAGATGCGATCGATGTTTACAAATTCATAATCGACATTGCAACATATGGCAATGGCCAGTTCCTCACCCGGAAAAATCTTCAGGTAGGTACCTGTCCCGATCTGCCCGCCGCCATGGGAAAAGGCAAAATGCCCATTTACCGGATCTGCCGACCAGCCCATTCCATACCCCGTGGCCCTTCCTTCCTTTGTATACATAGTGGTGGTCATCAGTTGTATGCTTTCCCTTGACAGTATTTTAGCCGAGATCATGCCATCGGCGAACTTAAGCATGTCGGTCACCGTGCTGCGCACACCGCCACCACCAAAGCGGCTACTGAAGTCAATAAATTCTCCCCTGACGATTTCATTATCACTCCGGCTGTAACCCTCAACCCTGTTCGGGATCATTTCAGCAGCAGATACTTTTGTGGTCTGATCCATCTTCAGGGGATCCCAGATATGTTCCTGCATATAGTTGTAGAATGATTGCTTTGATGCTCCTTCGATAACTGCCCCCAGCAGGTTATAACCATAGCTTGAGTAAGAGTAGCGGGTTCCCGGTTCTGCGATAAGGTCGTACTCAGCAAATATCTCAATCGATTCGCGTGTATCCTTGTATTCCTTGATATGGCCTTCCCATTGCTCCCTGTAGTGGGTGATGCCCCCGAGGTGTCCCAGTAGCTGCCTGATGGTGACAGGGTATTCTTTTTCCGGGAAGTAGGGAACATATTTCTGAACCCTGTCATCCAGGTCCAGTTTCCCTTTTTCAGCAAGCTGCATGATAGCCACAGCCACCATAGGTTTGCAGATGGATGCCAGGCGATATGATGAATTGGCCCTTGCCGGTACCTGGTTTTCAACATCAGCATACCCAAACCCGGCGGTCCACACAAAACCATCTTTCATAAACCCGACCGACATTCCGGGTATGTCCCTTTTCTTAATTTCATCATTGAAATATTTCTCCAATATCTTTATTTCCTTGCTGAAGTTATTGGATTGTTGTGCCCTGGTAAGAGCAGGAGCAATGGATAAAAGTATAATTGTGAGGATGGTTTTTGAAGAATTCATGACTGGTAATTTTTCTTTTGAAGGTACTAAAACATTTTTATCGCCTGAGATTATTCTCATCAGATTGCATATGAGCAATTTCAACAGATGTTTATCCCCAGACTCCTGTTATATCTTTAGTGATTACAGAGTTTTTTGTTTTCATCTTTGATGGCATTTAATATCACCATTGAAAACTGTGAATTTATAGGTATTAATACATCAAATATCTCAATTAAATATTCGCTTATTAATTTTACTTATATGGTAGGGGGAGTGAAAACATCCTTTTGCTGAAAGTCCTGAATATCATATAAAATGATAAGCTGATCATCCCGGACTTCCAGGCGTGGTCTGGAAATGGAAGTATTGTTCTGGGAATGTACTTTTAACGAAAGAAACAGCATCAGGAGAAGCAGCAATATGATATTCTTCCTCATTTTCTTCATCCTCGAAATCCAATAGAAATTTGACAGAGGTATTATTGATCAATCACTTGATACAATGACAATATATCTGACCTGAAATTATTATTACATCATAATACCAACCTTATTTCCGCCGCATTACCAATATGTATGTTACTAATTTGTAACTTACTTTTTGGCAACTTGTAAATATTTCACTACTTTTAAGAAAAATAGCAACAATGAAAACTCCTTTCACATTTGGAAAAGTTGTGCATAATAACGACTTCACGAATAGAGAAAAAGAGACAAAGCGATTAGTATCAAATTTCAATTCTTCAATAAATACAATACTTATCTCTCCTCGACGATGGGGCAAGTCCTCTCTGGTTGCAAAATGCTCAGAAATAGTAAATAATAGTGCAGAGAATAAAGTGTTCTGTTTTATAGACATTAACAATATCCGCTCTGAGGAAGAATTCTATGAACAGCTGGCGACAGAAGTTTTAAAAGTATCTTCCTCAAAAGCAGATTCAATTCTAGAAAATGCTAAAAAATTTCTGGGTCGTTTTATACCCCATCTCACATTTAGTCCAAATCCAGAGACAGATTTTAAACTGGCCCTTGACTGGAAAGCAGTACAAAAAAGTCCCGATGAGGTCCTGGATCTGGCTGAAAAAATTGCTCTGAATACAAAAAAGGAAATAATAATCTGTATTGATGAATTTCAAAATATCTATGAATTTGAAAAGCCAATAGATTTTAAAAAGAAACTTCGAGCTCACTGGCAGCTTCACAATAAAGTAACTTATTGTTTATATGGAAGCAAACGTCATATGTTAATGAATGTTTTCACTTCTCCGTCAATGCCATTTTATAAATTTGGCGATATTGTCTTTTTAGAAAAAATTTCGGAAAGCGATTGGACAGATTTTATTATGATGCGTTTCAAAGATACCGGAAAGCAGATTGGAGAAAATGAATCTCAACTAATTGCAAAATATTGTGAAAACCATCCATATTATGTCCAACAATTAGCACAACAATCCTGGTTAAGAACTGAAAAAAAGTGTGATATCACTATAATAGAGGAAGCATTCGAAGATCTTATTCTGCAATTGAGCATGCTTTTCCAGGTACTTACAAACGGTTTAGGTTCCCGTCAGATAAACTTTCTCAGAGCACTTATTAACAACGAAGAACAAATAAGTTCTCAAAGGGTATTAATTGAATATCGTTTAGGTACATCGGCTAATGCTCTAAAAATCAAGAAAGCCTTACATGATAGAGAGATCATTGATATCATGGGTAAGAAGATCAGTTTTATAGATCCCTTATACAAAAATTGGCTAGGAAAGTATTATTTCAATTAAAGGATCTTATGGGTAACCACTGATACTGATTTTGAGCCATCGCTTGCAAAAATTCTTACAATCCAAAAACCGTTATCAGTATTAAAATCAAAATCACCGTTCGCTGTTACAGATTTGACTAGCGTGCCATTAACACTGTAGACATTCACCTGGATGTTTGATTGAACATTTGATACAAAAATCCTGTCTCTGCAGGCATAAACCCGGACAGAGGATTCTTTAAAAGTCTGAGGAACTCTGTTTTCAAGGTCGTTACTAATCAATTCCGGGATTGGATCCCAGTTATCATTACCTTTTGTAAAATTGAAGGTGGTAATATCGGTACCATCTGTAAGTGTCGCCTCTGTTAAAACTGTTGACCAGGATGCCCGGTTCGCCGTATTGTCTTCACCTGAATATTCGATGCTCCCGTATTCGTACATTTTAGATGATTCTCCTCCTAAAGTGCTGAGCCAACCTACAGGAGTAATTAAGGATTGGCCAACAGATCCGGGATAACCTGAAGTATCAATGCTGGTCTTATAAAATACTACTTCGCTGGTATTTGCTTGCCATGGACGGCCAAAGTAACCGGGTTTTGAGAGCGTGTTCGATGCAGTTTCCAGGTCAGGGACTGCCGATGTAATTCTACATTCATACATCAGGAATCCTCTGCCGCTGGATTGTTGTGCCGCTGTAAGATAGGACCTGTCATTGCTGTCGCCACTGGTATTCATTACCAGCTCCGATTTGTAAAATACGGCTGTCATCCCACCAAAGATGTAATCAACTGCGCCCATAATGGCACCTTTGTATACTACTACTCTCGATCCTGCACCGCCATAGAATGAGTCCTGGCGACCAACGATACGACATTTGTTCAGTACTACCTTGTCGGTTTTATTGGTGATGGCGATTGCTGCCGCTCTTTCAACATAGCTTTTGTTCTGAACATCGCTGTTGCCAATACTTACAGGTCTTTCACCTTTGCTGCCCGATTCCCACATAACAACCACATCTTCCGACTCTTTTTGTGAAATGTACTGGTTGAAAGAGTTTTCAAAGATGATATGATCTGCCTCGAATCCCTTGGCCGCAATTACCAGTGTTGCGTTCCAGTAGGAACCGTTTGTGGTTCCGGCACCCATATTTTCATAGAAGAGATAACCATTATCTTTGTTTACCCTAAGGACATCGGCATTCCATTTCTGATTGCTACCCATGCTGTAATAACTGTAACCATGCCCGTAGTATGAAGTGATCCTCACTGCATTGGCGTCAATATCAACTCCTTCATTCAACAGTTTTATCGATGGATCCAGAGCTGCATTTTTCAGGCTGACATTTTCAAGGTCAATCACAAGCATTTCCTCGTAATTACCCGGGTCAATCATGACCGTAACACGCTCGCCGTTGTCACGTACCATTTTTGCTATTGCATCCAGGGCATCATTAATGGCTCGGTATTCTTTGTCCTGCCCTACATAAATAAGAGGTGCATATTCCACAACCTGACCAAGGGCAATTTCGCGAATATATGTGGTCCCTGCACCAGAGCCTATGGTAATGTTAACATAACCGTCTTCACTACCGGGATATATATATTCTGCATATTCCAGAATACTGGTACTTCCGCTGGAAGTAGTAAAGGCTGTACCACCCTCAATGGAAAAATCGGCTGAGTAATAGTAGGTGATCCTGATTCTAGCACCAACACTTACAGGCACCTGGATAGTAGCACCGGGTTTGCCTGCTAAATGTCCTTTGGCTACTTCATTGTATATTGATCCGGTAAAAAGCAGGCCGCTGTAAGCAATACTGCCGTTGTCGATTTCTTTATCATCAAAGGACCATAAACTGATTGGCCGGAAATCCAGCATTTTGGTAACATCTGCACCTTCCACCTTTAAGTTTGAAGTCAGGCCTAACTGAAGGGGATATTCATCAAGTCCACTGAAATTGACGGAATACACACCATCGCGTAATAAAATATCATCCACCGAGTTGAAAAAGTAATCATAGCCTTCTTCTTGCAGATTGCAGAATGTTAAGCCCAGTTTGGCCAGCTGTTCTGCCGACAGGTCGGCTGCTTCAATGCTTACCTGATATAATGGTTTTGCTGTAAAGGCTATATCGACCGTTTCGTCTGCCTGACCAATACTTATGCTTGCATTTGCAAGGGAATAGTCATTTACCCCTGAAGCCGAAATGGCATATTCACAACCGGACTCCAATTGCACTGAATAGCCTTCTACACCGGTGTCTATTAAAGGTTCCGGCATATAAATCTTATTCGCTGCCGGATCCGGTGTGAAGACCAGTTCAAGATTTGCTATTTCTGAGCCCAATCCGCTTATGGCTCCTGAAACAGTGTACAGCTCAACTTTCAGAACCGTGATATTATGATTGCTTGTTTCTTCTGTCACTTCCAGTGATTTACCGATGCTAATTATGTATCCGTTAGCATCGTAGAGGCTCAATTGATAGCTGTATCCCACAGGGATTCTTACGCTGTAATCATCACCGTTCATGGCTGATTGCCAGGTTTTTCCAGCTTCATTTTCGAATAAAACGGTATATCCGACGGGAATACCCGGTGCTTCAGTTACATCAACAGTTCCCGATAAAGTGAGGTAAGATGCGTCTTTTCTGTAAATGCGAAAATAGCTGGGCTTTCCCTGATCATCGAAAATATGATAAGTGCCTGCTTGTTTGGCCACAAAATTAAGCTCTTTAAGATCGCTGGTCATTATAACTTCGTCGGTTTGAGCGGCGGGATCGTCCACAAATTCGAAATTAATGTTGCCCCCGGCATCTGTTTTTGAAATTATTGTAAGCTCATCATCTTCGCTTAAGGTCATACTCATAAAGCGACTGATATTAGCAGCAGAGTTGACGTAAACACGTCCTGTATAACCGGTAATACTGGCAATGTTCTCATCGTAACGGGTAAGGCTGGTATTGGTCGACCTTAAACGGTCGTTATCTCCGCCAACCCAGCTCAATACACCGGCAGTAAAGCTGGGAAGTACATTACCGCTGCTGCCAACGGTAACAGATTCATCATACCATGAATTAATGATATCAACGCTTAGATTGTTTTGATAGATGGCTGTATCCAGTTGTTCGGCTCCAAAATCCCAGACGTCAATCTTTCCTGATTCTGCTATTTCAGCAGCGTTGATTTCAGAAACAGGATAATCTGCGCTATGCCCATTGTTTATTATTGTCCCATTCCCAAATTCATAAATACTTGAATCTGTAGATTGCCCTTTTAAAAAGGTTGCAAATAGCAAGAATGCAAATAATGATAATATTTCTTTCTTCCTCATTTTTCTCAAGCGTATGAAGTATGCAATCGAAAATCTTGAGATTTTAAATATAAATAAAGCCTTTGAGACATTAGAGATTCCACCATTAACAAAATAATTATTAGCGGAAATGTAAAATTATAAATACAAGGGTAAGATTGCTCCCATATACTTAGGACCGACTTGTTCGGGGGGGCTTCAGCAATTGTCCAGTTTAATGTTGTAATATTATCAGAAGAAAAAAGTAAATTTGGATCAAACCTTATGATATAGAAAAGTTCTTTTATAAATGAAATTTTACCTTATTATATTCTCTGCGTCTTTATTTATAGCTACCTCATTCAATAAAAAAGAAACATCACCCGAAATTTTTGACGATACATTGAGGCCATATTTTGTTTATAATAAAACAAGCAATCAGTATATTTTAGAACCCTGGAATTATAGTCTGAACGAGAACAAGGA
Source organism: uncultured Bacteroidaceae bacterium (assembly GCA_964540005.1). GTDB lineage: Bacteria > Bacteroidota > Bacteroidia > Bacteroidales > SM23-62 > CAZILN01. Next base: position 11,480 of record CAZILN010000109.1, read on the forward strand.
CAGGTTATATCCTCTTGTGATATTTCTGCATGGGGGCGGTGGCGCAGGAAACATAAGTTACCTGAATTATATTGGATACGATGATCCTGATGACAATAGAGTCGATTCAATTGCCTATAATTTTCAAAAAAAACACCCCTGCTTTACATTAGTCCCACAAACTAGTGGAGGCTGGAACAATAGTATACTGATAGAGCAAGTCGAGGATTTTAAAAGTAATCACAGAATTGATAAGGACCGCATATATTTAATAGGATACTCTATGGGAGGCTCAGGCTCCTGGAGCTTTGCCAATGCTTACAATAATCATAATGGACATCTATTTGCCGGAATTATCCGCCTTGCAGGTCAAAGCCAAACAAGTGTAACAAGTGATATCGCTGACAATACGGCCATATGGTTGCATATTGGATTAAACGATACTCAGGCCAGGGTCAGGGTTACCAGAGAGGCTTATGATTTTTTAAAAGTGCATCACAGTAATCCTGCTGAAAGCACCACTAATGTGGCCATTGAAGGTTACACCGGAACCACTTACTCCCTAAATATTAGTGGCGATGATATGTTTAAACGAACCGAATATGAAAACGTTGGTCATGGAGTTGCAGTTTTCCCGTTTTCGGATCCCTATTTAATTGAATGGTTGTTTAGGCATTTATTGTCCAGCCCTGCAAGCTAGCCTGTGAATGTCGTTGAATATCTGAGCTATACAAATCACGCCAGGTTTTTCATTAATTTAGAGAAGGTACTAATTTAACTTCTTTGTTCCCCTTCTCTTTTTCCAGAGAAACAAGGAATTCTTTCTGCCCCGATGAAATTTTATAATCACCATAAAATGCTGGAACAACCGCTTCGCCGTTTTTATCCAGGGTTACAGATACAGATGTATTCCATTCATTATAAATCAAGTCCTGGTAAGTTCTTAAAGCTGGTGTCGGCGACCAATCCTGTTTGTATAAGGAAGAAGCTTTAATCCAGTTTTGTCCTTCCCAAAAACCCCACATTAATATTCCTTCCACAGCAGGATGCGCAAAACAAATGCAGTAATAGTCGGCAATATCTTTGGCCTTTTGCAACTCCTCCTCCTCCGTTATTATTATTGATCTGTCTTTATAATACTTCGAGCGTTGTCCTGGAATATTGAATTCTGTAATACGTATTGGTAACCCAAATTGCCCCAATGAATCTAAACTTGTTTTCAATTCTTCTCTTGAAAAAGATTCACCATGTAAATGACCCTGAACCCCGATTCCTGAAATAGGGATTCCTTCTTTCAGTAACTTCCTTATGTGTTGTAGAAAATCATCCAACCTGTTGCCAGTAAGAATGTCGTAATCATTCAACCATAACTTTGCATCCTTATCACCTTCTAAAACCCAGTCTGCCATCTCTTTGGTAATTCCATCTCCCAGTTTTTCGGCATAATAATTTCCATGAATCATTTCATTGTTCAAATCGTACTCCGCGAATCGCCCTTTGAAATGTTTTGCCGTTTCAATTGCACGATTTTCCAATGCTTTCCGAAGCTCTTCCTCATTTAAATCTTTTACCCATTTTTGCACAAACTGATCGATTCCCCAATACAAATTATGACCTCGGCAAGGCAGATTATTTTCTTCCGTCCAGTCCAGAATATTATCTGCAGTTTTGTAGTCTATTTCGCCACGATTTCTCTCCATTGAACCCCATTTTACAGCATTTTCAGTTACGGCAGAATTGAAATTTTCCAGGAATTTCTCTTTGTACATGTTGATATCCGATTCAGACATTCTTGAATTTTGGACAAATACACTTGACGAAATTGCACAACCAAACCAAAACTCATGCTTCAATTGCTCTACTTTTACCTTTGCACCCGGTTCTCCTTTTATATGAAGAGTGCCCTTTCGAATTGATTCTATCGCTTTTTCCTGTGAATCCATTTCATCGTTTTGTGATGAGGAGTACGCAGTATTCGACAATAAAAACGAAAAAATGATTCCTGTCCGGATTGTTTTTACAATTATATTCATCGGTATGTAGTATTTAGTGATTTCATGTATTTATCAATGTCGACACAGTCAGTGAAGATCAAGTTCAAGAAACAATAAAGTTCGGAATAAAAAAAACCCGGTACTCAATACCAGGTTTTTCTTTGCAGCGGGGATAGGTGAATTATGTAACTTCAATTTGGTGAAGGACTTGGCGGAAGTTGTTAATTATCTGATGAATAACAGAATAATTCTATTCTGAAAGAATCCTGTATAATTCAAGGTTCAAATAATAATGTTTCCCTTCAATAACTTTTTTCTCCAAAACTTGCATTTCACAGAGAGTATTAAGATAATTTCTGGCTGTCTTCTCTGCATAAAGACCAGGATGAATCAAATGATTCACTTTTGTATAAGGCTGTAAAAAAATAGTCTCAATCAGCTTCTCTGAATTAAGAAATCTACCTTTTACCACCACATATTTCAATATTGATTCTTTAGCAGATACGATCTCGTTAATCTTATGAAAGGTTATGTTTGAAGTATTTTCAATTGCTCTTAACATAAATATTATCCAGTCCTTCCATGCTCCTCTCTGAGACACTCCTTGCAAACAATGATAATAATCATCTTTATTGTCCAGAATATACCGACTTAAAAATAAAATTGGGTAGTCCAATAAGCCTTTATATGTCAGGTAATGGATATTAAAAACTCTTCCTGTCCTACCATTAGCATCGCGAAATGGATGAATAGCTTCAAATTGAAAATGAGCAATTGCCATTTTTAATAGATGATCAATATTATATTGCTCATCATCATTTATAAAACTAACTAAGTTCTCGATTTTCTCCTCAAGTACTCCGCTACCTCTGGGAGGTGTATAAATCACCTGACCAGCATCAGGTCCTGTTCCTCCAAGCTTAATTGAAGTTTCGATAAAAGGTGGACGGATTTTATCTGCTGTTTGCATAATCTCCTGAAATATTTTTATAAAATACTCCTGATTAAATATTCCTCCCTCCTTCAAATAGTTGTATCCAGACCAAAGAGCTTCTCTGTAATGAAGCACTTCTTTTGAGGCTCCGACTGCTTCCGAATGTTGATCACTATATGCTTTATAAAGTTCATCATCCGTTGTGAAAATATTCTCTATTTCACTAGATAGTTTGGCCTCCTGCAAACTAATTGTATTAATAAGCAGTCCCTGGTTAGGAATAACCGCACTTCGCCCATGAAGCCTGGCTAAGGATGCCTTTGCATCTCCCAGCTTCTTCATGATCTCAACCGTCTCATAGAGTTCTTCTTTAATTGGTAATACTGGAAGATCATTCCAGGGAACTCTTCGATCAGGATTTATCTGATACAATATTTCAGACATAGTATACTTTTCACAAATATACAAAAAGAATATAGACAAACGGTAATATTTTACATTTTTACCGTTTGATGCATATGTGACGGTAATTCTGGGGCTCGATTATAGGCATACGGTAAACGATAATCATTTTACCGTTTACACAACTTTTAACGGTAGATTCTTTTTGAACAATAGGGAAAAGACTGGAAACAAGATTCCACCTCGCGGTGGACACCCTTGCCTTTAACTAACGCTTCCCACCGTCAAAGTGCATTCGGGACTTTCACCCTATAGTTATCGCCCATGCCGGACGCACCTCAATGAAGAAAGCCCTGCGCATCCGCGCAAG
>CAZILN010000110.1:0-3657 GCA_964540005.1 uncultured Bacteroidaceae bacterium
ACCACGCGGCCCGGCTGGTAGAGAAAACCCATGGAGGGATACTGGTCATAACTGAAGGCGTATTCGGTATGGCTGGCGATCTGGGGAACCTGGCAGAGATTGTCAAGTTTAAAAGGAAGTATAATTTCCGCCTCCTTGTCGACGATGCACACGGATTTGGCACCATGGGAAAGAATGGTGCCGGTACTGGTGAACATTTTGGTGTCCAGGACCAGATAGATATTTACTTCTCTACTTTTGCCAAATCCATGGGCTCCATAGGTGCCTTTGTTGCTTCAGAGAGGGAAGTAATCGATTATCTTACCTATAACATGCGTTCACAGGTATATGCTAAATCATTACCCATGCCCCTGGTAATAGGCGCCTTAAAAAGACTGGAGCTTCTGCAGAACAATCCTGAGATGCGGGAACATCTATGGAAGATTGTAAACAGGCTCCAATCCGGACTTAAAGCCAAGGGATTTAACCTCGGTGGTACACAATCACCTGTAACGCCTGTATTCCTGGAGGGAGGTGTGACCGAAGCCACCCAGGTCGTTGTCGACCTCAGGGAGAATTACAACCTGTTTTGCTCGATCGTGATCTATCCCGTTGTTCCAAAGGGTGTCATCATGCTCAGGATCATTCCTACAGCTGTTCATACTTTCGACGATGTGGATTATACCATTGAGTCTTTCACGGCAATAAAGAAAAAGCTAGAGGCGGGGGTTTATCCCAAAGAAATGGCCAAGTGGGAGTAATTACAACATGCCCTACAATAGTCTGCAAAATAAAAGTATTCTGTTGTTTTGATTTGACCTCTTCTGAGGAGCTGATACTATCGCTATGAGGGAATTGACTCCACCAGTTTTGGATATTGGCATCTATTTAATCTTTTGGTTGATTAAAGCACTTATACCAATTTAAGAACATTTATGGTCTGGCTCTGTCAGCTTCCCTTAAAACCCGGCCAGTTAATAGAGGAGCATTAATGACCTTTAACATTTAACCATCCTATTGTTTAAGGTCACAATTTATTTTATAGAGAATCCGCGTTTCGGAATTTTAGCATACAGATCACTCCATACGCAATGATTCGGCAGGATTAGTAGTTATGGATTTTAAAAGTTTAAAGCTGACCATTAACATATACATAAGTAAGGCCAGTGCGGCGGCAATAACGATTACATCGAATCCGAAGCTGCATCGATAGGCAAAGTTACTCAGCCATTTTGTAGACAGATACCATCCAAGAGCAGCACCGAAGATAGTTGCCAGCAATATGATAGATACGGAATCTCTTGTCAGCAGACTCAGCAGTCTTGCATAGGATGCTCCCATTACTTTCCTTATGCTTATTTCCTTGGTTCTTTCTTTCAGGGATAATGACATGAGTCCGAATATTCCCAGACAGGAAATGAACAGGGCCATGATGGAAAGATAATTCATGCTTCTTGAAAGTTGTTGGTCTTTCCGATACAAACGGTCCATGTGTTCATCGAAAAATGAATAATCCAATGGGATGCCCGGTACGTAATTCTTCCAGGTCTCCTCGATGAATTCAAGGGTTTTTTGGATATTGGTATTATTCACCTTGATCGATATAAAGCTCCAGTAATATTCATTCAGCACTCCAATTCCAAGCGGTGTGATGGGTTTGTGCAATGACTCGAAGTAAAAATCTTCGGTCAAACCGACCACCGTCCCCAGTTTCCCGTCATAGCCGAATTTTGCGCCGATGGGTGATCGAAAATCCATCCTGTCGGCTGCAGCCCTGTTAATGATATAAGCATTGCCGTTATCGGTTCCCATATTCCTTGAAAAACTCCTTCCGTTTTCCAGTTTAATTTCGTATAGATCCAGGAAATCGTAATCCACAATCATCCTGTAAAAGAACGGATTATCTTCTGTGTCTTTCCCTTCCCAAACGGGTATATTCGACCATCCGACAATCGAAGGGATCCCGGTTGAAGCTGCGACCGCCAGGATGTCCGGATGACGCTGCAATTCCTGTTTAAAGGGTACCATCCTGTTCATCAGGTTGAATTCCTCCGCATAGTACAAATTCAAAAGATTCAGGTAAATAATGTTTTCTTTCTGATAACCCAGGTCTTTATTGTTTGCATAGGACAATTGCTTTATAATGGTTGCTGAACCGATAATGAGCGCTATAGAGATCGAAAACTGGATGATTACGATTGCTGATTTGACCTGCTGCCCCCCCCTTGAAAACTTAACCATTCCCCCTCTTAGGGCATTGACCAACTGTAACCGGGAAAGGTAGACAGCAGGATATACGCCTGAGATGAAAGCCATCAGTAAAATTAATCCGAGGCTTGCCAGTAAAACCTGTATGGTCCAGATTGAGCGGAAATTAATATTCTGTTCCAGGGTGACATTGAAAACGGGCAAGACCAGCCAGACAACGACTATGGCTACTAAGTACGAAATAAGTACAAGCATTAGAGATTCACTGAAAAATTGACGTATCAGAACTGTTCGTTTGGCCCCAAGGAGTTTTCTGGTTGAAAGATCCCTGATCCGCGTCCTGTAATGTGCTATGTAAAGATTCAGGTAATTAAAACAAGCTATGAACAGGATAAATATACCCGCAGTGAAAAAGATGAATATAGTTCCCTTGTTCCCGGTCCCCCAGATTTGACGGTTGAAGTGAATATCATAAAGGGATTGCAGGTGGAATGTCCAAGTATTATCATTAAAGCCCTCGACATCATAGTTTCTTAATTTTGCATCCAACAGCTCCAGGTCGGTATTCTCATCCAGGGTCAGATACGTCCTGTAGGAATTGTCTAGCCAGTTTTCACTTAACAGGCTTCGTCCAAGTATCGACTCCAGGGTAATAAAGGATGCAAGAATATGGAACTGCAGGTGCGAATTACCCGGAATATCTTCAAGGATTCCGGTAACCGTCAGCTGCTTCCCGTCATTCAGGATCATCAGCCTGCCTATTGGATCATCCTGGCCAAAGTACTTCTGGGCCATCTCCTGAGATAGAACTATGGAATAAGGATCTTGTAGTGCCCTGCTCTGATCTCCTAATTTCAAGGGAAATGAAAAAATTTCAAAGAACTCCGGATCAACAATAAGGACTTCTTCGTTCATATACTGGTCTTCTAGTTTGAAATTCCATTTTTTGGTGATTGTCCGGGTAATAAGATCAACTTCCGGTAATTCGCTTTCCCAGGTTGGTTTCAGGATGGCAGGTGATACAACCCACCATTCCGAGCTGCTTCCCACAACCTGGTTTCCGGGTTGATGCATAACCACCCGGTAGATGTTTTTCCCATTCTCATGAAACCTGTCAAAAGTAAGTTCGGAACGGATATAAAGGATTATCAGTAAACAACTGAAAATCCCGATTGTCAATCCTGTGATGTTGATTGCTGCAAATGCCTTGTGTCTTCTGATAAATCTTATCGAAGTGATAATATCCCTGACTAGCATTGGTTGGCTCGTTTGTTTACTCTATTAAAAGACGAGGAATTCTCCCTTTTGTTGCTTCAATCATTTTTGGTTCAAAGCACCTGCCTTACAAGCAGGGGGTCAATGGTTCGAATCCATTATCGCCCACCCAATAAACATAGGCCTTTTAGCGTTTTCGCCGAGAGGCTTTTTTCATTTAGTTGCAATATGGTTGCAATTTATTTGGTTTATTAG
>CAZILN010000111.1:0-3316 GCA_964540005.1 uncultured Bacteroidaceae bacterium
GGTTTTTACAAAATTAACCAGTCCCTTGCTCCTGCTTTCGGCAGTAGTCAGGCTCTCAATCAGGTCATTGATCTCTTCCTCGCTCAGGCCAGGGATAATTTTCGGTTTGCCTTCATCATCGACCAGGAAATCCCGTGCAAAGCCAACCATATTGGTGATGGGGATAGTGGAATTCATGATCTCATGCGTCAGCACCCTGACCAGTTTTTGCCAGGAATCCACTTCCTGCTCATCCAGTTCGTGCTTGATATCCTGGAATGAGACAATTTTGTAGGAATCTTTTTCCAGTGTGAACTCGGTGGCCCGGACAGAAAGATTCAGGATCTTGCCATGCCTGATGAGCCTGATCATTTCCCGCTGGCCGCTGCCAATTTCCCGGATCAGGTTAACAAGCTTATTGTCAATTTTTTCAAGGGCCCTGAGGTCCTTGATTTCAGGTATCTGCAGCAGCTCTTTTGCCGAGCGGTTGATCAATTCTATTTTCTGGTCATGGTCAAGACAAATCAGGGCCGTGTCCACATGCTCAATCACCCTTTGCAGGTAATGATAATGGGTTTCTTTTGCTATCCTCAGGAGCCTGAACTTATCAAGGATGAGCTGATAGGCATCCTGTAATTCCTTATCGTTTTCATCAATGGTGCTCAGGGATGAAAAATCTTCCTGCTGGATGGACATCAGGAACTCATGAAGGACTTTTTTCGATCGTTCATGGAAGCGGATCAACTCCAGGATCAATCCTGCAACAAGCAATCCCAGCCAAAATGCCACCAGCCAGTATGGTGTTTCTGTTGCGATGATCACCCCGGCAAAACCTATGGACATGATGAGCGCTATCCGCAAAATTACCCGGATCCGGTATGATAATCTTGGCAAGGACATATTATAATCCGTATTTTTTCATTTTCCTGTATAGGGTACTCCTTGACAGTCCAACCTCTTCTGCTACCTGGTCCATGTTCCTGTATCCCTTGTTTAACGCCCTGCTGATGGCAGCTTTCTCCATTTCATCGATCTTGCCGGTTGTTACGGCCAGCATGGTTTTACTGACCTGCTGCCCGAGGATGAAATCATCCGGTGCCAGTACTTCCTGTTCTCCCATGATTACTGCCCGTTCAACAGAATGTGCCAGTTCCCTTATGTTTCCCGGCCATTGATATTCAGTGAGCCTGTTGAGGGCATCTTCCCTGATTTTCAGGGCGGACTTGTTGTATTTCTTTTTAAACTGTTCAAGGAAGTGATAAGCCAGTGAGGGGATGTCTTCCCTTCTCTCCCTCAAAGGGGGAAGTAGGATCTCCACTGTGTTGATCCGGTAGAGGAGGTCATCACGGAATCCGCCTTCCTCGACCATCTTGTGTATTGCCCGGTTGGTGGCGCAAATGATCCTGACATCTACCGGGATCGGGGTATTGCTTCCTATCCTGGTGACTTCGCTGCCCTGCAGGACCGTCAGCAGTTTGGACTGCATGGAAATATCCAGGTTCCCTATCTCATCCAGGAAAAGGGTGCCGCCTGAGGCGATCTCAAAGCGGCCCGGACGGGATTCCTTCGCATCGGTAAAGGCTCCTTTTTCATGGCCGAACAGTTCAGATTCGAAAAGAGTTTCCGGTACAGCCCCCAGGTCAAGCTTAACAAACTGGGCATCCCTGCGGTCAGATTTCCTGTGGATTTCCCTGGCTGCCAGTTCCTTGCCGGTCCCGTTTTCACCGAGGATCAGTACAATGGCTTTGGTGGGTGCCACTTTCTGAATAGTTTTCAGTACCGGCTGCATGGCCCTTGACCGGGCGATGAACTCACCGTAGCCTTTTGCCAGGTCAGTGCTGAGAATCTTTTTCTCCTCCTGCAGGCGGGCCACCTTTTCCTTGGAGCGCTTCAGCTCAATACAAGTTTTCACACTGGCAAGGAGTTTTTCATTGCTCCAGGGTTTCACAAGGAAATCAATAGCTCCCAGTTTCATTGCCTTCACGGCGATGTTGATATCCCCGTAAGCCGTATTCATCAGCACATGCGCGTCAGGATCGAGCTCCCGGATCTTTTTTAGCCAGTAGATGCCTTCCCATCCGGTGGTGATCCCCGGGGCAAAATTCATATCAAGTATGATTACATCGATGTTCCCGTTTTTTAAATGCTTTGGAAGATCCTTGGGCTGGTCAAGGGTAATTACCTGGGTGTAGTGCTGTTTCAGGATCATATGTGCAGTAGACAGCACATCCCTGTCATCATCGATTACCAGTATTTTTGCCTCGACCTTAGCCATGATCTGAAGGGTTGAATAATAATAAAAGTACAACCAGTGTCATTCTGATACAAATTTTTGTGTCAGAATGAGACGAATTAAATTCCTGGAATGCAATGAAATTTTATAACTTGTTGTAGAATAAGGAATTCTGGTTAGTGGCATGCAAGTTGGAAGAACCCCATCGGATCGATCCATCGGATCAATTCATCGGATGGATCGATCGGATCGGTTCATCCGATGAGTAAAGCACATTTACCAAACCTGCACACCATGTTACGAAATTACTTCATCACCGCACTGAGGAACATCATCCGGAACAGGGTCCAGTCCTTCATCCAGGTGCTTAGCCTGGCAGTTGGAATTACTGCAACTATACTGATCGGGCTCTATGTAAAACATGAATTGAGCTATGATAAGTTTAATGAGAAAATGGACCGGATATACCGAATCGAGTACGGGGACCAGGTAGGTATGTGGTCGGCTATCGGACACAAGGTAAAACAGGAGATCCCTGAAGTGGATAATGTGGTTCGCCTGTTAAACTGGGCAGGTAAGGATGCCAGCATTCCTTTAAGCTATATACCAGCAAACGATTCAGCAAATGAAAGGCTTTTTAGAATTGAGGATTATTTTTATTGTGACAGCAACATTTTTGACGTTTTTACCCTGCCCTTCATACAGGGAGACCCGGGAACTGCCCTGCGAGATCCAAATACTTGTGTGCTGAGCGAAAGCACAGCCAGGTTAATTTTTGGTGACCGGGACCCAATGGGTGAAGCCCTGGGATGGTATACAATTACAGGAATCATCGAAGATGTGAAAAACTCTCATATTGAAATTAACCTGTTAATGTCAATTGTGTCCCACGCTTCACTCGATGGAGTTCCAAGGGGTGATCCGCAGTACATGAATAACTATGATGATCCCAGTTATATGACATATTTATTGCTTCCGGAGAGTAATAATCCATCCTATTTTGCAAAACGAATCAATGATTTTATAACAGAGAAAGCGATAAAAGTATATGATTATCATCCTGAACATAGTTTTTCATTGCGTCCATTAAAAGACATCTATTTC
>CAZILN010000112.1:0-15674 GCA_964540005.1 uncultured Bacteroidaceae bacterium
TGGGACCATGCATTTGCCCATACAGCAGGCATCTATACCATGATGTCGGCCGGCGCCAATTTTGCATCGGTTCAGCTCGGTAAGACCTATATGGAAACCTTGAAGAACATACCGGTAAACATAAAGGAAATCAAACCGGTATTGCTGATGACTGTCCCTTCCCTGGCAAAAAACTTCAAGAAAAATATAGAAAAAGGAATCAGGGAAAAAGGCAAAACCGTTGAAAAGCTCTTCAACCATGCCATGAAAATTGCTATCAGGTATAATGGCAACGGATTCAACCGGGGAAAAGGATTCAGGATTTTCCTCAAGCCCCTGTACTGGTTATATGATAAGATCCTCTTCAAAAAAGTCAGGGAAGAACTCGGAGGACGTATGAAGTTTTTCATAGGCGGGGGAGCACTGCTGGATATTGATCTTCAGAGATTTTTCTATGCAGTGGGCATACCCATGCTCCAGGGTTACGGACTGACTGAAGCTGCACCGGTGATCTCAGGTAATTCCCTGGCAAGACATAAGCTGGGAACCAGCGGTTACCTTGTAACAGACCTGGAACTGAAAATATGTGATGATGAAGGCAATGAACTCCCACAGGGTGAAAAAGGCGAAATCGTTGTCAGGGGGGAGAATGTGATGAAGGGATACTGGCAAAATGAATCTGCCACGGCCGAGGCCCTGAAAAACGGATGGCTACATACAGGCGACCTGGGCTATATGGACAGGGATGGTTTCCTGTATGTCATGGGGCGGTTCAAAAGCCTGCTTATTGCCGATGACGGGGAGAAATTCTCACCGGAAGGAATAGAGGAAGCCATGACTCAACATTGCAGCTTCGTCGACCAGTGTATGATGTACAATAACCAGGAACCCTATTCGGTAGCACTGGTTGTTCCTAACAGGGAAGCCATTAAACGGTGGCTGGGAGATAAGGGTCTGTCCCATGATACAGATGAAGGCAGCACCGCGGCCCTCAATGAGCTCAGGGAACAGCTCAGCCAGTACCGCACAGGAGGTGTGCACCAGGACCTCTTCCCACAGAGATGGCTGCCTGCAGCCACAGGACTTCTGCCCGAAGCATTTACCGAAGAAAACCAACTGATGAACTCCACCCTCAAGATAGTCCGCAGCAAGATCACTGAAATCTATGCAGATACCATAGAATTCCTCTACACACCTGAAGCAAAGACTATCACCAACGACAGGAACAGGGAAATTATCAAAAACCTATAGAAATTAACGATGAAAAGAAAACAACTTTTCCTGCTCGCCTGCATGGCAGCCATCATCATTCCGCCATCGGTTTCCGTCGCTCAGAACGGTAATCTGTTTATTACCAATTATGAAATTGAGAAGGTGCTTGACAAGCAGGTATACTCTATCTGTGAAGACAGCTACATGGGTATGCTGTTCGCCACCCGTAAGGGAATTCTTTACTTCGATTCTGAGAACTGGGAAGTTATTAAAACCCCCGATATCCCTCTTGTCATTCAGAAAGATGAACATGGAAGCAAGATCTACGTTGGCTGCAGAAATGATATAGGGTATATTGAAAAACAGGCTCAGGGACATTATCTCTACCATTCATTTCTTGCCGACAGCCTGAATCCCGGGGATGTTACCGGTATTGAACAGACTACTTCCGATGTATACTTTTACAGCAGCAGGGGCATCATCCAGATTAACAAGATTTACCGCAATGAACAGAATTTTGTTCTTCCTGATTCTTCCGGCTATTTCAACGGGATATTTAAACTTAACAAACGGGTGTACATAAATGCCTGGCCTAATGGCATTCACGATATCGAGGACCTGAGCCTTATCAGCGATGAGGATCAGGAATTTATCGGAAAGGAGGAAATACTTTTTGGCATCCCTTTTGATCATCACCGGGTGCTTATCGGCACCGGCAGCAATGTATTGTACCTTTTTGACGGTTCACGGCTCAGCGAATTTAAAACAGAAGACCAGGAATACCTGAATGAAAGCTTTCTCGTTGGGGGAGAAAGCATTAATGACACCAGTTTCGTTGTTTCGACCATACTGGGTGGCTGCCTGATCATTAACAAGACAAATGGTAAAACCCTATATACCATCAACTATCGAACAGGCCTGCCCGACGATGAAATATTTGCTCTTGGTTTTGACTCCAACCAGGGCATCTGGCTTTCACACACCTACGGTATCAGCCGGGTTGATCCCTTTATACCGGTAAAGAATTACAATACTTATCCCGGACTGGAAGGGCACCTGTTCTCCTCCACCGTATTTAACAAGAGCTTATACCTGAGTACAAATACAGGCATCTACAAACTGGACGAAAAGAAAGAGTACCTGGAACAGGAAATACTGGTTAAGGTACCTGTGTCTAAACCCCCTCCTGTTGTTGTAGAGGAGACTGAGCCCGACCAGGAAGCTGAATCCTTAGAGGAAATGCAGGTCCAGGAAGAAGGCCTGAGTAAAAGGGAACTAAGAAGACTGCAGAGGCAGGGTAAGAAAGAGGAACGGGTGGATGAAAGGGAGCAAAAGGAAAAGAGTGAAGTAGGGGAAGCTGTCAAGGAAGTTACACAGTTCTTCAGTTCACTGGTCAGATCAGAAGAACAATTAGTTGTAACGGTACAGCAATCCCAGCGTGAGAAGAAGGCCCTGATCCAGAAACCTGCCTTCAGGAAGAAAAAGATCTATTCCCTGCAATCAATCAGCCATGAGTTTGTTAAAATTGAGGGACTGAATGAAAAAAGCAAGCCGCTGCTGAATTACGGGGACAGGATACTGGCGGGCACCCATGCCGGTTTATACCAGATCATCGATGACAAAGCCATGCAAGTGTTCCCCGACTGGTATATTGAATTTCTGTACCTGTCACCGGTAAGCCGGAAGGTCTATGTAGGCACCCTGGAAATGGTTTACCTGATAAATCTTGAAAATGATAAGTGGGTGATCGAGAAGGAATTCGATGAAATACGTGAGGATATTTACTCGGTTTATGAAGAATCGGATAGCCTGGTCTGGTTCGGGGGGTACCAGAATGTATATAAAATAACTTCCGCCGGGGATTCCATCACGGATATTTCGCGCTATGCCTCAGGAACCGAAGATTTTGAGCCCATTTTTATAAAGGAAATACAGGATGACATACTTTTCCTCCAGGCAGACGGAATCTATCTCCTGTATGAAGACAGCCTTATAGAATACCAGACTGAAGAGCTTATCTGTAACGAGATCCCGGAAAATCATTTCTCCGACTTTGAGCTCTCCTGGTTACTTCAGAATAATGACTGGATAAGCTTTGGCACAGCAGATTCAGGAATGATACGGTCCAATACCTACCTGGACTTGTTCAATAAAGTCCAGGATGTATACTTTGATCCCGAAGGAAATATCTGGGTCATTCATGAAAATACCCTGGTCGATAAGATAGTGGCCTCCGAAATTCCAGGATTCAACCAGTTGTTTGGCATTCATATACAGAATATTACAAATGAAAAGGGATTTTCTTACACCATTGGGGACCTGGATATCAGCTACAGGGATCGCTCCCTGGCTTTTAATATCTGCGCACCCAGTTTTCAAAAATCACAATCGACTGAATATCAATATATTGTAGAAAACCTCACCAACGAATGGTCCCACTGGTCCACCCGGTCCGCCATCTCTTTTCCTGTCATACCCCCCGGTAAATACACCCTTAAGGTCAGGGCCAGGAATATCCTTGGACAAACCACTCTGGTAGAAAGTATAGATTTTTCCATTGATTCTCCCTTCTGGAGCAGCTGGTGGTTCATAACCCTTATGGCATTGTGCCTGATAGGACTGATCCTGCTGTTTATAAGGATGCGTGTTAAAAAACTGCAGCGTGACAAGAAGATACTGGAGCATAAGGTCAAAGAACGCACTGCAGAAATTGAGCGGCAAAAAAATGAGATTGCCGCCCAGCAGAAAGAAATTATGGACAGCATTCATTATGCACAGAGGATACAGAATGCCATACTACCCAAAACACAGATGATCAAGGAACTGTTGCCCGAAAATTTCATCCTTTTCCTCCCCAGGGATATTGTAAGCGGTGATTTCTACTGGATGAAAAACATAGGTGACCATGTAATATTTGCCGCAGCCGATTGTACCGGGCATGGTGTACCCGGGGCCTTCATGAGCATGCTCGGAGTGAGCTTCCTCAACGAGATCGTATCAAAAGGCAATAAGCTTACTGCCAGCAGCATACTGGAAGATCTCAGGAACCTGGTAAAAACCACACTTGAACAGACCGGGAAAGAAAATGAACAGAAAGACGGAATGGATATCGCCCTTCTTATCTATAACAAAAAAACAAGGGTATGCCAGTACTCCGGTGCTTATAATCCCCTTTACATCATAAGGAAATCAGAACTGATCGAGGTCAAGGCAGACAGGATGCCCATAGGCATCTACATTGTGGATGAAAAAAAATTCAGCAACCACGAGCTGAAACTGCAGAAGAATGACTGCCTGTATGTCTTCTCGGACGGTTTTGCAGACCAGATAGGAGGAGAGAAAGGGAAAAAACTCCTGACAAAGACAATGAAGAATTTCCTTGTTGAAATTCACACTGAACCCATGAGCAGGCAAAAGGAAATACTTGACAAAAGGCTGAAAGAGTGGATGGGCAACTACCAGCAGGTAGACGATATACTGATGGCCGGCCTGCGAATCACATGAGACAGGTCATTATTTGTAAATAATTAAATATTACCTAATTTTACTGCCAGAACTCAACTGATTCTTACCGGAAATTGTTTGAGCTATAAAGAAGGGGGGAGAGACCAGGCTCCGTGAACCTCTAGCAACCGACCGCCCCGGCGGGAAAGGTGCTAATACCTGGCCCCTGATGGGGAATTATAATTTAAACAGATGTACGACAGGCTTTATACGGAACTTAATAAAAGGATACTCCTGATGGATGGAGCCATGGGTAGCCTCATCCAGGAACACCAGCTCCAGGAAAAGGACTTCAGGGGAGAGTTGTTCAGGGATTTCCCATATGAACTCAGAGGTAACCTGGATATTCTCTCGCTGACTCAGGCTAAGATCATCGGGGATATCCATACAAAATACCTGGAGGCCGGAGCCGATATCATTGAGACCAATACCTTCAATGCCAACAGGATATCACAGGGCGACTTCCACACCGAGGAGCATGTTTATGACATGAACCTTGCTTCAGCCAGGATTGCCCGGCAGGCTGTTGATGAGATGAATGTACTGACCCCTGGCAGACCAAGGTTTGTTGCAGGTGCCCTGGGACCGACTAACAAAACGGCTTCACTTTCCCCGGACGTGAACAACCCTGCTTTCCGCTCGGTCAGTTTTGATGAATTAAAACAATGCTATGCCGAACAGGCTGCCGGATTACTCGACGGTGGTGTGGACCTGCTGATCATAGAAACTATTTTTGATACCCTGAATGCCAAAGCAGCTATTTTCGGGATTGATGAGCTGCTGCGCCAGCGGGATATTAAAATACCTCTTATTATTTCCGGAACCATCACGGATGCCAGCGGCAGGACGCTTTCAGGGCAAACCCTCAAGGCTTTTCTGTATTCGGTGTCCCATGCCGATGTACTGGCCCTGGGACTGAATTGCAGCCTGGGTGCCAAAGAACTCAGGCCATACCTCAAAGAGCTGTCTGCCAGCACCCATCATTTCGTCAGTGTTTATCCCAATGCCGGATTGCCGAACCAGTTTGGTGATTACGACCAGGGTCCTGAAGAGATGGCTGCTTATATGAAAGACTTTATTGACAACCGCTTTGTAAATATTATAGGTGGATGCTGTGGCACCACACCCCGGCACATCGCTGCACTTGACGAACTGATCCGCAAGGGAGAACCCCGTATCCCGCCGGTAAGGGAGAGCAGGCTCAGGCTCAGCGGACTGGAGCCGCTGACCATTTATAAAGGCAGTAATTTTATCAATATAGGGGAACGCACCAATGTAAGCGGGTCGAAGAAATTTGCGCGGCTCATCAGGGACGGCAAATATGAAGAGGCCCTTTCCGTTGCAAGGGACCAGGTAGAAGGCGGGGCACAGATCATCGATGTAAACATGGATGATGCCATGCTTGATTCGGAAGCTGAGATGGTCAGATTTCTGAACCTTATCATGTCGGAACCCGATATTGCACGCCTTCCCATAATGATAGATTCATCAAAATGGTCGGTTATCGAAGCCGGGCTAAAATGCCTGCAGGGAAGGGCTATAGTTAATTCAATCAGCCTCAAGGAAGGAGAAGAGATTTTCAGGCAGCATGCAGAAAAGGTACGGCACTATGGTGCGGCCGTGATAGTCATGGCCTTTGATGAAGAAGGCCAGGCTTCTAGTTACGAGAGGAAGATCAGTATTTGTGAACGGGCTTACAGGATACTTACCGACAAATTGGATTTCCCTCCTGAGGATATCATCTTTGATCCCAACATCCTGACCATTGCAACAGGCATGGAGGAGCACAACAACTATGCTGTGGATTTTCTGCGCACGGTAGAATGGATCAAGGAACACCTTCCCCAGGCAAGGGTCAGCGGGGGGATCAGCAACCTTTCTTTTTCTTTCAGGGGAAATGATACTGTCAGGGAAGCCATGCACTCTGCTTTCCTGTTCCATGCCATAAAAGCCGGACTGGATATGGGGATTGTGAATCCGGGTATGCTCCAGGTATATAATGAGATCCCTGATGATCTGCTTGAGCTTGTGGAAGACGTGATACTTAACCGTAAGAATGATGCCACTGAAAGGCTGATCAGCCATGCTGAAAAGATCAGATCGAAAAGCACCAAAGAGGTAAAGGAAGAAGAGTGGAGAAACACACCGGTTGAAGAACGATTGAAACATGCCCTGCTGAAAGGTATCACCGATCATATAGAAGAGGACGTGCTGGAAGCCAGGGACCACTACCCCACTTCCCTTGAGATCATTGAAAAACCCCTGATGGATGGGATGAATGTAGTAGGCGACCTTTTCGGAGAAGGAAAAATGTTCCTTCCCCAGGTGGTGAAATCAGCCCGGGTAATGAAAAAGGCGGTGTCCATACTGTCTCCTTTTATAGAAGAAGAAAAGAAAAGATCCGGTTCGACCAGCACCGGTGCTGGCAGGATTTTGCTTGCAACGGTCAAGGGAGATGTGCATGACATAGGCAAGAATATTGTGGGGGTGGTCCTGGCCTGCAACAATTATGAGATAATAGACCTGGGGGTGATGGTCCCAGCTGAAAAGATCATACAAACAGCTATAGATGAGAAGGTGGATGTAGTTGGACTCAGCGGACTGATAACTCCCTCTCTTGAGGAGATGGTCCATGTAGCTTCTGAAATGGCACGTCTGGAGATGGATATCCCCATACTGATAGGGGGCGCGACCACCTCCCGCATCCATACAGCAGTTAAGATCGAACCTTCTTACTCTCATCCGGTCATCCATGTGAAAGATGCATCACGCAGTGTTCCCATAGTGTCACAACTGTTGTCAGAAAAAAAGTCCGGGGACTTTACAGTGAAAATAAAGAAAGAATATGCCCAGCTAAGGGAAAGTTATGGCGGCGCACGTATGAAAACAGAATATGTGGACCTGGAGACTGCACGGACCAACAGGCTGAACATCAAATGGGATCAGTCACAGATGCGCATACCTTCCTTTACCGGGACCAGTGTTTTTGAGGACTATCCCCTGGAGGAAATACGGGACTACATAAGCTGGTTATTTTTCTTCCTGGTATGGCAGCTGAAAGGAAAATGGCCAGATATTCTCGATGACCCGAGGCAGGGAAAAGAGGCACAGAAGTTATTCGCCGATGCACAGCAGATGCTTGATGAAATAATCAGGGAAAGATCCCTCAGGGCCAGTGCAGTCATAGGTTTCTACCCTGCCAATTCCGTGGGTGATGATATTGAGGTCTACAGTGATGAAACCAGGAAAGAGGTCATTGCCCGTTTTATTAATTTGAGAAATCAAAGCCTGAAGAATGGCGAGGGGCCAAACCTGAGCCTGGCTGACTACATTGCACCCAGGGAAAGCGGGATCACAGATTATTTAGGCGCTTTTGCCGCGACTGCGGGTGCCGGCATTGAAGAAAAGCTAAGTTATTTTAAGTCAAGCCATGATGATTACAGCAGCATTATGATGAAAGCCCTTGCAGACCGCCTGGCAGAGGCATTCATCGAACTCCTGCATGAAAAGGTCCGGCAGGAATACTGGGGCTATTCCCCTGATGAGAAGCTGGACATAGAGGATCTGATCATGGAAAAATATCAGGGTATCCGTCCTGCTTTCGGTTATCCTGCCTGTCCGGATCACTCAGAAAAACAGACCCTTTTCAAACTACTGGATGCAGAGAAACATACAGGCATTCAACTGACGGAGAATTTTGCCATGTACCCGGCTGCATCAGTTAGCGGCCTGTTTTTCTCCCATCCGGAATCCAGGTATTTTCATATAGGAAAACTGCAGGAGGACCAGGTGATTGATTATGCTGTCAGAAAGGGAATGGACCGCAGGTTGATAGAAAAGTGGCTGGCTACCAATTTAAATTATTAGATTGCAGGCTTAATTAAACGCAGGAACGTGAAAGTAATAGACAGCATCCTCAATACCGGTAAAACACTGTTCTCCTTTGAACTGCTGCCTCCCATGAAGGGTAACAGTATTGAGGTCATCTACCGTACGATTGACTCCCTGATAGAATTTGAACCCATCAATGTCAACATAACTTACCATCAGCAGGAAGTAGTATACAGGAAGATCGATGACCGTTACCTTGAAAAAAAGGTGATACGCAAAAGGCCAGGGACGGTTGCCATTTCGGCTGCCATTAAAAATAAATATCACATCACGGTAGTGCCTCACCTTATTTGCGGGGGATTCAGCAGGGAGGATACTGAAGATGCCCTGATCGACCTGCATTATCTTGGAACCCAAAACCTGCTGGCCCTGCGAGGTGATCCCCCTGCCGGGGAGAAGAGGTTCATCCCGGAACCTGATGGCAATAAGCATTCGGCTGAACTGGTGGAGCAAATCGTTAATATGAATAAGGGTATATATCTCGACCGGGACCTGGCGAATTCCTCACCTACTGATTTTTCGGTTGGAGTGGCCGGATATCCTGAGAAGCATTTTGAATCCCCCAACTTTAAATCAGACCTGAAATACCTGAAAGCCAAAGTGGATGCCGGGGCCGATTACATCGTCACCCAGATGTTTTTCAACAACCAGAAATATTTCGATTTCGTCAGGATGTGCAGGGAGGAAGGGATTACTGTGCCTATTGTGCCCGGACTCAAGCCTATTACCTACCTGAACGATATAAACCTGCTGCCTCAGACCTTCCATATAGACTTTCCCGATGATCTGGTCCGTGAGCTGGAGAAATGCACCACTAATCAGGAAGCCTGGCAGGTAGGCGTCGAATGGTCCATTATGCAGTCAAAAGAACTCAAGGCAGCCGGAGTGCCTGTCATACACTATTATACCATTGGCATAGCAAAAAACATCCGTGCCATCTGCGAAGAAGTGTTCTAAGAAAACTCAATAATTCCAGATTCCAGATTCCAGATTCCAGGTTCGAAAGTTTCAAATCCAGGGATTCACTGCTTGGATATATTCCGCAGGGTTTCGGTAAGGAATTCCCAGAACTTTGCCACGGTTTCAATATTCACCTTTTCATCCGGTGAATGAGGGAAACGGATAGTAGGTCCGAAACTGATCATATCCAGTCCGGGATACGCATCACCAATAATACCGCATTCCAGTCCGGCATGGATCACCTTGATTTCCGGTATTTTCCCGAATTTATTATTATAGACTTCTTTCATGGCCTGGAGGACGGGTGACTGCACATCCGGTTTCCATCCCGGGTAATCACCATCATGCACCACTTCTGCTCCTGCCAGTTCCATGACACTCTGAATCGACCTGGCCAGGCTGTCCTTAGCAGTATCCACTGAACTTCTTAACAGGCACAGCATTTCTATCTTTCCATTACCGGATTTAACTATGGCCAGGTTGGAGGATGTTTCCACCACACCGTCCATATCGGCACTCATACGTATTACCCCGTTGGGCAGGCCATAGACTGCTTTGATAAGTTTATCCTGCACATCCTTTTCGATCAGTGCTTCAGGGACAGGCATCTCTTCTGCAGTAAAACTCAGTCCGGGTTCCACTGTACCCAGTTCTATCCTGTAAGTCTCTTCATATACCTGCACTTCCTTTAAAAAATCAGCGGCATTCATCTCAGGCACAACAACTTTCGCAAAGGATTCCCTGGGTATGGCATTCCTCAGGCTACCTCCCTCAATAGCCGATAAGCTCATCCCGAATTTGCGAACTGCCTCAAACATAAAACGGAATAATAGCTGGTTGGAGTTTCCCCTTCCCAGGTCTATATCCAGTCCGGAGTGCCCTCCCTTTAACCCGGTTATAGCCAGTTTATAGGCTTTCATCCCGGCCGGGACAGGTTCCTCGCGGTAACTGAAGCTCCCGTTAGTATTCACCCCGCCGGCACAGCCGATGTACAGTTCTCCTTCATCTTCAGAATCGAGGTTGAGCAATATATTACCATCGAGTAGTCCGGGTTTCAGGTTAAAGGCACCCGTCATACCCGTTTCTTCATCTACGGTAAACAGGACCTCAACCGGTCCGTGCTGAAGCGAGTCTGATTCCAGCACGGCCATTGCTGCCGCAACACCTATCCCGTTATCAGAGCCGAGGGTGGTACCTTTTGCCTTTACCCATTCCCCGTCTATATAGGATGATATGGGATCCTTTTCAAAATCATGCTCCGTATCGCTGTTCTTCTGCGGGACCATATCCAGGTGAGACTGGAGGATAACACCGGGCAGGCCCTCAAAACCCGGAGTAGCCGGTTTCTTGATAATTACATTGCCCACATCATCGACAATGGTTTGGAGTCCCAGCTTCTCACCGAATTCCTTCATAAACTGCACTACCCTTTCCTCTTTCTTTGATGGCCTGGGTATCTGTGTAAGTTCATAAAAATGCTGCCAGAGGGCCTGTGGTTGCAGGCCGGTTATCTCATTACTCATGATCATTATTTTGGTTAAGAATTTAGATCATCAAATGTATAAAAAAGGGCTAAAGGGACAAAAATACTACCCATCCTAAACAAAAATCCATGTTGCTAAATATATGTTAAATCAAATCATCCAGGTAGTTTCAATAATCTTTTAGTGTACTTTTATCACGCAGAAAATTATCAAGTATCAAAAACACTATCAGGAAAAATATGAAGCGCACAACCGTCCTTCTCACACTACTGCTTATATCAGGTCCCGCTTTTCTATCGGCTCAGGATAAAAATGTACAATTAATTAAGTGGTACACCATTGAGGAAGTCGAGATACTTTCACAAACAGAACCACGGAAAGTTATGATTGATGTATATACCGACTGGTGTGGCTGGTGTAAGAAGATGGATAAAGAAACATTTAATCATCCGGTGATTGCCGAATACATAAATAAGAATTACTACCCGGTAAAATTCAATGCAGAGTCAAAGGATGAGATCACTTTCAAGGGTATAAAGTACAAGTTTGTGGACCAGGGTACACGTGGTTATCATGAGCTGGCTGCCGGACTGTTGAACGGACGTTTGTCTTTTCCCTCAATTGCTTATCTGAATGAAGATCTCGAACTTCTGGGCGCCGTTCCCGGATACCGTGAACCAAAAGACATGGAACCCCTGCTGAACTACATTTCAGATAATAAGTTTGAAACCCAGTCCCTCGAAGACTACCAGAAAAACTTTTCCAGTAAAATAGACTGATCCCAGCTACTCCTGCAGGATTACCGGTGTTGAAACCACTGTACCGTACTGATATACTTCTATTCTGTTTTTAAACAGGGCGATACCGTCATGTTGAATCTCAAGCTCTGCGATATCAGGGATCCTGTAATACAGCACATTGTTTGTATGCTTACTCAACTGTCCGGCATAAACCTCCAGGTTCCTCGTGGTTCCTGACTTTCTGAGCATCAGGCTGATCAATTCACCGGAACCGGGATGTGCATAAACTCCCTCTTCCGCAGAGAATTCAAACAGCTTTATATTCTCATATTCTTCCTCCTCACCGGGTACATAGATAAAATCATAGGACAGTGTGTCGCTGAATCTCCTGCCTGTAAAAAGGGCAGTATAATCATCTTCCAGCTTGTCCAGCTCAGTTATTCCAAAAGTAATAGCCTGTCCGTCAGGATAAAACTCATCTGCCCCTGCCAGCAGGTTGAATTTGTTTTTCCGGATCTTAATGATATAATCGGCAGCTTCCTCCGCTTTCTTTTCCATAGATTTGTTTACAACATCCTTTACAAAAACAGGCACCCTCAGTATGCTTGAATCAGTCAGGATGGTCTTATACAGGGTATCAGTCTCCTCCACCAGGTATTTCTTTACTGACAGGTCTGTATAGATTACGCCCCGGGAGACAACATTTCCAGGCATGATATTAGAGGCAGAATACCCTTTATCCCCGCTCAGACCATAAAACACAATACCCTTTGATCCAAAGCCAGACAGCATGCTTTCACTCAGGTTCTGCTCAACCGACCTGACTACATAAAACTGATCGGGATCCGGCTCAGAGGAGGTCTCACTTTTAATTGCCAGTATCCTCCACTGCTGCTGTACCTGGTGTGGCACATTCTCAATACCCAGGTATTTGGATGCATATTCATTATAGGGACCGGGTACCGCCATACTGCGTTCCATCGTAATGGAAACTCTTATGACGGTCCGGGGAAGGTAATACACTATTCCATGGCTGCTGCTGGTGTCCGGATCAGGTAAAGACCTGGTTTGGAATGTATAAGTAACTGTATTACAGCTCGATGCAAAAATTATCATCAGAGATACCAGGCTTGTTCTGATAAGAATCTTCATTATTCCCTGTGCTTTAGTTTTCTGAATGCTGCTCCAAGGTGATCTGTAATATCGCTGGCTATTAGAGCTTCTTCCGTGCTTTCTTCCAGTGCAAGATCACCGGCCAGTCCATGCAGGTATACACCAATGAGAGCCGCATTACCAGGCATATATCCCTGGCCAAGCAAAGATAAAATAATTCCGCTTAATACATCACCGCTCCCCGCCGTGGCCATCCCGGGATTACCGGTAGTATTGAAATAACAGCTACCGTCCGGAAAGCACACAGAGCTATGGGCCCCCTTGAGCACGGTAATGACCCCGAACTGCTTTGAAAACTCTATCTGCAGAGCATTTCTTGCATAAGCCGTTGAAGATTTTCCAGCCAGGCGTTCAAATTCCCCGGGATGAGGGGTCAGTATAGTATCAGCTGGAAGTTCCTTCAGCCATTCCTTATTTTCTGACAGAATATTGAGGCCGTCGGCGTCTATCAGCAGCGGAACCTTAAGGTCATTAATCAGGGAATGCAGCGCCCGGGCAGAGTTTGGCCTGGTACCGATGGCCGGACCTATTCCCACTGCCGAAAATCCCTCCGGATGCTGACAGCCTGTAAAAATGATATCCGACTGATCAATATCGACCAGTGCTTCAGGAACCGTTGTCTGAAGGATCTGGTATCCGAAGCGGGGTATATGAACCGTCAGCAAGCCGGAACCTGTCCTCAGGCCGGCTCTGGCTCCCAGAACAGCTGCTCCCATCATTCCATAAGACCCTGCAATAAGCAGTACATGGCCGTAGGTACCCTTATGGGAAAACCTGCTTCTCCGCTTAAGCAGGGGAGCAATATATTCAGCGGTCAGGAAATATTTGTCCGTTCCGGTCTTTTCAATAGCATCCGGATGCAATCCTATGGGTATGACCTCTACTCTTCCGATGTACTGTTCGTTCTCAGAATAGAAGAATGATAGTGAAGGGAACTGAAGGCTGAGGGTAATATCCGCCTTCAGGATAATACCGGCTGTATTTCTGGAGTTATCCTCCCCGAACAGGCCGGATGGAATATCAATGGCTATCTTTATATTGGGCAAGTCATTCAGGCGCCGGATGACTGCTGCCGTCCATCCTTCCACAGGCCTTCCGAGGCCGGAGCCAAAGATCCCGTCCATAATAATATCACCGGGAGGGAACTCCAGGATATCCTTCTCACTGCTTATTTCATGAATGCTTACCCTGGACTGATCTTTCAGGCGTTTGAGGTTTACTGAGGCATCCCCTGACAAACGATCAGATATCCGCAGCAGATAGAGTTCCGCAGGATACCGGGCTTCAGCCAGCATCCTGGCCAGTGCCAGGGCATCTCCCCCGTTGTTACCCGGACCTGCAAAAATCACAAAACCCTGATCAGGTTTATATTCCCCCTGCAACCACTTGAACATTTGTCCGGCAGCCCTTTCCATCAGGTCCAGTGAGCTTATGGGTTCATTGGTAATAGTATAGGCGTCAATATCCCTGACTTGCTTTGAACTAAAGATTTTCAATTGCTTAATATTTTAATTATTTAATGTCCTGTTCATTCCTTTAGATATTCGTGAAGAATCATTCTGATTTCTTCTTTTCGGGTCGTACATCTATTACAGTTTTGTCTCAGGCTAAGTTAATTCTTAGTATTTGAAAATCAAATCATCACTGATTATCTTATAACATAAAATTTAAGTATTGCGGACAAAAAAAGATTTTTATATTTGTTCACTTTAGTTATCAATAATTATCAAAATTACAGATTATGTTAAAAGGGCATCCTAAAGGATTAATAGTTGCATTCTTTGCCAACATGGGTGAACGCTTCGGATTTTACACCATGATCGCCATATTCAACCTGTTCATGCAGGCAAAATATGGGTACAATGCTGCCGTGGCCGGACAAATATATGGTGTTTTCATGGGCCTGGTTTATTTCCTTCCCCTGCTGGGAGGTATCCTCGCCGACAGGGCTCTCGGATACGGAAAAACCATCAGCCTTGGTTTAATAGTTATGTTCATCGGTTATTTCCTGCTAGCCATACCCACAAATATGAGTTCGGGCTTGTTCCTGGTTTTCATTGCACTGGCTGTGATCTCGATAGGAACAGGTTTGTTCAAAGGGAACCTTCAGGCACTGGTAGGGAACCTTTATGATGATCCGAAGTTCAGTAAGAAAAGAGATGTTGCCTTCAACATTTTCTATATGGGTATCAATATCGGAGCCATGTTCGCTCCCACTGCTGCTGAGAAGGTTGTAAACTTCATCCTGAAATCAAAGGATTATTTCTACAATGCCCGGATCCCGGCACTGGCTCATAAGCTCCTGAATGGAGAACTTGGGGACGCTTCCGAATACCTGGCAATCGCTCAACAACAGGATCCATCAGTTACAATTGAGACCCTGCGACAGTTCTCCGAGAACTGGGTGAATACCCTGAGCCAGTCCTACCATTACGGTTTCGGTCTTGCCTGTCTCAGCCTTATCCTTTCCATGGCGATATTCTGGGGCTTCCGTAAATATTACAAGCATGCTGATATGACTGAAAAACAAAAATCCAGGAGCGAGGAGCACAAGGATAAGATGATCACCCTTACCAGGGAACAGACCAGGGAAAGACTTATCGCACTGTTCATCGTTTTCGGTGTGGTTATCTTCTTCTGGATGTCTTTCCATCAGAATGGCCTGACAATGACTTTTTTTGCAAGGGATTACACACAGCCAACCGTGGGACGGGCAACCAACCTCTGGTTT
>CAZILN010000113.1:0-3369 GCA_964540005.1 uncultured Bacteroidaceae bacterium
ATCCTTCCTTAAAATACCTGCTGTATTTCTCAACCTGAGCCGGATCTGAGTTGATTTCGCAAAACTGCCTGATTTCTGTAAATAATTCCAGTGGGATCATGATAATAAAGATTTTGATCAAGATACTATGAATTTCTTAACTTGTTGACTTGCAGAATGAGTATTATACAGAAACTTATGTTACCTCAAAGAAAATCAGCGATGACATTGATTATCATTAATTTGCTGGTAATAATAAACCTGTTTTCATGCCAGCAGGGCCAGGAGAAGGATATTGGCACGAATGAAAGGATCTTTACTATGGAAGAACTGGGTAAGGATTTTGATGAAACAATAAATGCCATGCAGGCTCATCCCAGATTATACAGATTCACGAACCGGACTGATTTCGAGGAACTGATCAGGCAGCAGAGAGATCTTATTAACGGAGATTTATCGGTTGAAGAGTTTTTTTGCATCCTGAAACCTGTGCTAACCCGGATCGGTTGCTGTCACTCGACTATCCGGATGCCGGAAGGATTCTGGGCATCGTATAATGGACTACTTTTTCCTGTTCAGATGTTGTTCACACCCTCCGGTGTTCTTGTCTCGAAGTCCTATTCGGGAGATAACATCATTCCTCCAGGGTCGGAAATTCTGAGTATAAACGGTATTTCTATGGATGTAATCCTTTCTCAGTTGAAACCGCTTATTTCTGCCGATGCCTTTAACGAGGGACACATCAGGTACCGCCTGAATATGAGGTTCCCCTTCCTTTTTGCTTTAAAGTACGGTGCCTTTGAGCAATTTGAGGTAGAATACACGGAACCATCAACTAAGGCAGTTACTTATAAATCAGTAGATGCAATTGGTCCGGTTCCATATTTTTCCGAGCCTTTCGGCCGGTATGCTCCATTTGCTGAACCGGTGAAACTCAATGAAAACAGGTATTCAGGCGATTTGCTGACGATAACTGATGGTGGTAATGTATCTACAAGCGGGCATTTCTGTGCCCTGCTTAAGTACCACGGGATAGGCAAACTCGTGGGTTCGGAGACCGGAGCTACCTATACATGCAATGATGCCAGCAAAACAACTGTCCTTAAAAATACCGGCCTGCAGGTGAACATTCCCAGAAGGACATTTGCTGCAGCAGTATACAACATGCCTGATGACCGGGGGGTCCTTCCTGATTTTCCTGTTGAAACCTCTGTTAATGATTTGATTACGGGGGTGGATGGGATAATGGAATACACAATAGGTCTGTACGGGATACAATAAAGGACAGATATAATCGTCAAAAGTTAAAATCATTATTATGAAATTCTCAGAAAAAGCAGTATTGGGAAGGACGGGGCTGGAAGTTGGAAGACTTGGTATTACGGGTAATTACGGTGCTTCATCCAAAGCCATTGAGGAGGCATTTGAAAGGGGGTGTAATTATTTCAATATAGGTTACATGATGGTCGGCCGTACTGCAGAAATGATGAAAAGCCTTAAAAACATTGTGGACAAAGGTAAGCGAGACGATCTCATCCTTGGGGTTTTCAGCTATTCACATATAAAATTCATTACTGATCTGATGATGCACAAGAGGTTGAAGAAGCTGGGAACAGATTATGCAGATGTTCTGGTTCTGGGTTATTTTATGAGGAAAATACCAGGCAGGATCATTGAAGGGGCACTGAAATTAAAGGATAAGGGTATTATTAAGAATATTGGAGTATCCTCTCATACCAGGAAACTGTTTCCCGAACTGGAAAAAGAAGGGATAATTGATGTGTTTCATGTCAGGTATAACGCAGCACACAGAGGAGCCGAGCAGGATATTTTCCCCTATCTTAATAATGATCACCGGCCCGGAATAGTAGGATTTACGGCAACCCGCTGGGGAAAATTGCTGGATCCGAAAAATACCCCTGAAGGGGAAAAGACTCCAACAGCTGTTGATTGCTATCGCTTTGTCCTGTCAAATCCTTCTGTGGATGTCTGTATGACAGGAACCCGAACCGATAGTCAGCTATTAGAGAACCTGAATTTACTGGAAACCGGCCCTATGAACGACCAAGAGATGGAATGGATGAGACGGGTGGGAGACCATGTTTACGGCAATCAACGTTAAAAGAGCCAGCGTAAAAAGGGAACCAGTGCAGACCATATCGGGAGCTCCAGGTATAACTGGTAATTATGCCTGAACAGTATTTCAACATCCCTGTATTGCTTTATCAGGGGCCGGAAGAGCCCATCAGAAATGAACCGCAATATGGCCTCAATTGCCGGATCAAAAAATGCCAGTAGCAGGGCGCTTGACTTTGTAAAATAAATAGTGACCCCCCATATCAGCAATTTAATAAGCATTCCATAACTCAAAAGAAAAGAGGCCTTGGATTTGGTACAGGTAAGAAGCAGAACCACTGATGAAAGCAAGCCTCCGGCCGGAAATCCTAAAAATAATGCATAATCTTTAAGTGGCTCAAACCTGACAAACAGGACAAAGAATATAACTGTTCCGATTTTTATGAATGGTAAAATAGAATGTACGATCAGGGCTTTACGTGACCTGGGAATACTTATGGTTTTTATCTTACGGCTCATACCTGTGCGCTGACGGCCATCCGGTGCATAAAAACTCATCATCTCAAGCTTTTTAATTTTGAACAGGGTGATCTTGTATGGCAATGAATCAGCCTTCCTGCCCTTGCTGTAATAACAGGCCTCCACTGCATCGTTGCGCACCTTGATGAAGAGTGATGTCAGGTGTTTGATACTGTAGTAAAACTTACCGAGTTTAAAATAGCCTTTCCTGTTGTTCAGAACATAGAAGATCAGGATTAGCGAAAGGATCCCAAAAGCCACAGCGCCTGGATCTTCTGAGATTTCATCCAGAAAATGCAGGGATAACCAGATGAATAATATGATCAAAGGGAACACCAGTATCCTGGCAATATAATGCAGTAAAAGTACCAGATCATACCAGCCTGATTTTTTAAATGCTTCCTGCTGTTTGACAAACTTTTCATACTTCATCCTGGCATAATGGCGGGCATTTTCCTTTGCCGCTCTTTCCGCCTTTTCATAGGCGGCCTTGATTACCTCCTCGTTGACAGCAGTCCGCATATGATAATACTGCCGCTGCAGAATCGGGTTAGCCAGAACCTCATAAGCTTCCGTGATCTCAATGAACCTGTCATGGGCGTCAGGAGATTTGTTCAGATCGGGGTGATATTTTTTGGCAAGTTGCCGGTAGGTAGCTTTGATCTCTTCCAGTGAAGCATCTTGTTCTACACCTAATATTTCAAAGTAGTTCTTAACCATCACAAAAAAGGATCTTCCCCGGTAAATTTTCCATGGAATAGATTTAAAATTTAATTCCGGACAGATGCAGGGAAC
>CAZILN010000114.1:0-4447 GCA_964540005.1 uncultured Bacteroidaceae bacterium
CTTATATCCTCTTTCCACCGCCTTTGCAACCAGCATCTGGTAGGTTTCTTCATTCATTACGGGTTCCCTGCAAAGGATCCAAAGGTAATTGGGAGAGGAACTGCCTACCATGGCATAATGGTAATTTTCCTGGTCAAGCTCCAGGATATTATACGCAGCTCCAAAAAACAGGAAGAATTTTACCTTCAGCCTGCCGGGCTGATCCTTATCAGGGATCCTGGCTACTCCGGTGGTTTGCTTCAGTTTCCCGTCCAGGCTGTCTGAATATCCCTGGTTTAATACGGTTATCTTTCCATCTTCCCTGAGCGTATAGGTAGCAGTTACTCCTACCAGTCCCTTCTCGAAGGAATGGGGGAAACGGGCAATTTCATACCATGTTCCGGTATAGCGATTAATATCAACATTCTTAACAATATCCATTTGTGCATTAGTTTTATTACATGACCCCATGCCTAGCAGGCAGACCAGAATGGCCAGGGTTGCAGTAATTGTTTTGTAGTTCGTTATTTCTTTCATTGCTGGCAGTTCGGGCAGAAATGGGACGCTGATCCAAGGATGTTTTTAGCCTGGATAAGGGTACCGCAATTTGCACAGGGTTTAGCTTTCAGATGACTGCCCATCTTTCTTTTATATGATCCGGGAGTATTATAGATGTCTACATCTTCCGAGTTTCCTCCCATTTCGAGGGCTTCGCTTATAACAGCAATCATGCAGTCATAAATTTTTTTACTTTCTGCATCACTAAGTTCTGCTATCTTTCTGGTTGGATGCACCCCGGCACAGAAAAGAACATCCTGAAAATATCCGTTCTGGAAACCAGCGATATCATCATACAGTGACTGGATCTTCTTCACCTGCAATTTTGGATTCCTGTTAATTATTCCGGAAAAGTATTCAAAGGTAAAGCTTTTATCAATAGGTGCTATGCCTTTGGCCCCTATATATTTATGATCCGGTATATCATCATCTTTAATAGCATAGGCAAACCCGTAAAGACTGGCATGAAGGGCCAGGCAGGTATAATCATTAAATGTGAATCTTACCTTATAGCCTGATTGAATATCAGATTCAGC
Organism: uncultured Bacteroidaceae bacterium; assembly: GCA_964540005.1. Classification (GTDB taxonomy): domain Bacteria; phylum Bacteroidota; class Bacteroidia; order Bacteroidales; family SM23-62; genus CAZILN01. The sequence continues at coordinate 1,074 of CAZILN010000114.1, forward strand.
CCGGTAGTAAAGCAGCTTGCCAATCAGATGTCCGAAAACCAGGTTCATGTCATTTTCGAAATGGATTAACAGCCAGAGTCCGTTTGCCCTGACTGCATCGATTTTGAGATCCTGGATATCGTGCTCCAGCAGGTTAATAAATCCCCATTCAATAAGCTTGGCCGCCTTCTCACTGATATCAATATCAATAATGTGCCTGTTCAGAAGTACCTCGTTCAACTGTTCCGCAAGAATTGCTATTTCAGGTAGTTCATATGACATTTAGCTATCAGTTACAGGTATTATTTCTCTAAAAATAACTAAGCTGGATGTTCAGGTTTACAATTCTTTGATAAAAATATTACGAAACTGGACAAGCGCAGGGGGACTGTTCCATTCGCCCTGGTCGTTTTTACCACCATGATGCTGGAGCCCGATTGGGCCTGCTTCGGGAAGGCCAGGCAGCAATGCATTTTCAATGACGATGATCCCGTTCAGCTCAACTGTCAGCTGATTATTGCTGAGTTTGATCATGAAGGTGTTCCATTCACCAATGTTGTGATCGGCATTGGTTATCGGGGTTACGGCACGCCTCACTTCAGGGGGCATCTCTTCATCCATCCTGTAACCATACACCTCACCGGAACCGATAGGCCAGCACCAGATATTTACCTGCGATTTTCCCTGGCCGCGCAAGAGGATGCCGGAGTCTGAATCAGGGACCACCATCTGTATTTCTTCACCATGTTCATTGAGTTTATGAAGCCCGCTGGGCAGAATGAGCGGGACTCTGGGATTATCCCATGGAGTTTCCTTGATCCGCCAGTCCACATACAGGATAAAATCCTTATATGATTTCTCAGACCACAGGTTTTTGTCCTCTGCCTCGCTTTCTGCATCATAATCGATAACACCTTCGAGTATCTTCCAGTGCCCGTTGTCACCTTCAGGTACCTTCCAGTTAGAAAAATCCTTTCCATTAAAGAGTGAGATAAAACCCTCAGGAGGTTCTTTCTGACCGTCAGTTTTCTGGACGCAGGAAGGAAGAAAAAACAATAAAACAAGCATCAGTGATAAAAGTGTTTTCATTTTCATAGAATTAAGTATTTATGATTATATAAAAATAGTAAAATATAAATTTATGCTGAAGCATGTCATATGACCTCAATTTCTTACTTTTATTTACTGAACCCTCATAAAACACAATCATGAATCAAGAGAACCGACGCCAGTTTATCAGGAAAGGTATTGCCGGACTATCCGGAGCTGCTATCATCCCGCTGTCAGTTAGACAGGGCGTATCAGAAAAATATGTGGCACGCAAAGAAAAGAAATTCATTAACAGGACACTGGGGAGGACCAATATCAAGCTGCCCATCGTCGGTATGGGGGCGGGTGATACCGATAACCCGAACCTGATTAAGGCTGCCATGGATGAGGGAATAGTTCTTTACGCGACATCAGAATATTACGGAAACGGAAAGAATGAGGAAATGATTGGGGAGATTATCAAGGAAAGAGGCCGGGAATCGGTGATTATTATGACAAGTGCCAATCCGGTCGGGATTGACCACCAGAACGGAATATTTACCGATGAATGTGATAGGGAACAATTCATAAAACAGGCAAGAGCCTGTATGAAGCGGCTGGGGATGGATCCGATTGACATTTTCCTGCTGCCTTTCACCGCAAAAAAAGAGTCGGTGTATTTTGAACCCTTGCTTAGAGCGATGGAAATAATTAAGAAGGACGGGATAGCCAAATATATTGGTATTGCTACCCATAGCTGGGAACATGAAGCCATACGGGCAGCTGTGGATGCGGGTATATATGATGTAGTAATGACCCAGTATAATTTCAGGAGAAAAAATATTGCAGAAATTGATGAGGCCATTGCTTATGCCAATGAAAAGGGGCTGGGGGTCATTGCCATGAAAACCATGGCCGGTGGTTTCTGGGATAATGAAAAGAAAGAACAGATAAATAAAAAAGCAGCACTCAAATGGGCGCTTAAAAATGAACACATCCATACATCGGTACCGGGATTTACCACATTCGACCAGATGAATGAGGACCTGTCAGTAATGGAGGATCTTCAGCTTACAGAACAGGAGAGATCTGACCTGAAACTGGCCGATGCAGCAATGCCAACAGGAATGTACTGCCAGCACTGCGGGACCTGTCTTTCTCAATGTGAAAAAGCATATGATATTCCTACTGCTATGCGCAGTTATATGTATGCATACGGGTATAAGAATTTAGGGCATGCTCAACAGACCCTTAAAACAGCCAATCTGCCGGAAAATCCGTGTAATGAATGCACAAGTTGCACGGTGAAATGCAGCATGGGTTTTGACGTCAGGCTCAAACTTGAGGATATTGCCAGGCTGAACAGGGTCCCGGAAGATTTTCTCGGGGCCTGACCCCCGGATCCGCACTATATCTTTTCAGGAGAATCTACGGTAAAATCATTCCTCAGCTCACCGGTATTAAGGGTGCTGGCAGGTTCAAACAGTAAGGCGTGAACCTCTTCACTGGCCACTGGCTTATGGGGAATCCCCCTGGGTACAATAGTCATATCTCCCTCATTGAGCGTCACTGTTTTATCAGGATAAACCATTTGGAAGGAACCCTTCAGCACCATAAACATCTCATCCTCATTTTCATGAGAATGCATAATAAATTCTCCTTTGAATTTGACTAATTTAATATGCTGTCCGTTCAATTCAGCGATTATGGCAGGCTTCCAGTACGCCTTGATCCGGTCCAGCTTTTTAGTGATATTAATAACTTCCATAGGGAAAAAATGTTTGATTTCAGTCCTTACTGGTAGTATCCTTTCGTATCTTATGCTGATCAATAGCTACTCCGATACCTCCGCCGATAACCAGTCCTATTGCCATCCCGACACCTATATTATTAATGCTTACCCCCAGGACGATACCGACTAGCATACCTGTTCCAACTCCTGCTCCAATTAATGACCCGGGCCTGTATGGTTTTTTAGTCCCGTTTTCCATTGGATTGTAAATAGTAAAAGTCCATGAAAACAATAAAAGGGTCAAATACATGTAATCATACAGATCACTGATGTACAGACCCTTAATATATTTAGTGTAAATACTTTATATCCTAAAGCAACCCAGAGATTTCACATCTCCGGGAATTATTTCATATGAAAATAGAATGTCCTGGCCTAAACCAGCACTGCATCTCAGTGGATGCGCTCAACAAAGCTGTGATAGCTTTTACAGATAATTATGAGTGCTAAACTGTAAGCACCCAGGGCTGCTGACTAGTATCTCTGCCTGTCTCCGCCGCCACCGCCTCTGAAATCATTATTTCTTTCGCGGGCCTGGTTTACCTTAATAGCTCTTCCGCTAATCTCCTGTCCG
>CAZILN010000115.1:0-18760 GCA_964540005.1 uncultured Bacteroidaceae bacterium
ATGTCCAGGCAGCTATGTTGGCTTCCCGGTGCTCGGTAAAAAACCTGATGATGGGCTCTGCAGCCGATTCATCGCCGATGTTCCCAAGTGCTCCCAGGGCTGATGTACAGACACGCCAGACCGGGTCATTCAATGCTTCAATCAGGGATTCCGTTGCTTTTTCAGATTGCAGGTTGCCCAGCGAAATAGATGCAAATTCCCTGACAACGGCATTCGTGTCACCCAGCAGTTGAATAAAGTAGGGGACCGAAGGTTCACCCATCAACTCAAGCTTCTGATAATGATAATGGATGTACCGCCGGACCTGTGGTTTTCTGATCTCTGCCAGTAAGGAATCAGCATATCGGTGAGGATTCTCAATAAGGGCCTGTCCTGGTACCGGCTGCTCTTTCCTGAAGTCAATCCAGGGCAAAGAAAGCAACATAAAGATCACCGTATATACTACTATGACCAGGGCTGCATCCTTATTACTTTCCGGTCTTTTAGTCCTGATCACCAATCGCATAGGAGCTTTCAGGATCATCTTCAGCCATCCCGGTAAGGGGAATAAAAACGGGGTGCGATTGCGGTACTGCTCATAACTCTCTCCACCTTTTTCTTTCATCCTGATCTCTTCCAGGTAACAGATACCGATGATGATCATGGTTGCCAGCAGCCAGGGCAGGCTGGAGGGTATGCTCCAGGATTTTTTCATCTGGTTCTCAAAGGCCGAGAACAATATCAGCCCGTAACTCCAGATGATCCATCCCAGGTACTGCGGATGCCTGGAATAGCGGTATATCCACCCGGTGGCAACTATGGTTTTGCCGGCGCGTGCCTGGAACCATACCAGTACACCCATGGTAAAGATGAGGGCCCCTGTGATCATAAAGAAATATGCCAGGAAAGAGTGAGCCCACCAGTCAAACAGGCTGAAGAACCACATGAGTATACGGTAGGGAAGAAATACAAATTCGCCCAGCCTGAGGACCTCTATTGATATATCCATAAAGGGAAGCCAGCCGACCCGCAGTATCCCCAGTCCGGCCAGGAAGAACATACTTAGTGCAAATTGTCCGAAAACCGGCAGGAAGAGCGTTAAGGCCCCTGCCCAGGCCCATCCTCCTTTTCTTGTGACAAAACCTATAATTATGAAGGCCATTATGATCAGCAGACAGCCGTAACCTATCCATCTCAGGTGAAGGGAGCTGATATACAAATCTGTTTTATAGGCTTCCTGATCGCCGGCCCCGTGGTCGAATCCGGGAAAGCCTACATTATTCTGTAGCAGGTTGTCCAGCAGCCTGGGCAGTTCAATGAAAGCAAACATCAGGGCTATGGAAAAAACAAGGGCGAGTAGTGTCAGGAGGGTAAATTTAACAGCAGGTTTTTTCATTGGGAGTATCCTGTTTTGGTCCAATACATTCATAAAGTTATTTAAAAATCATAAGCATATATACTATTCTTTTTATGCTTATAAATATTAGATGCAAAAAACCTGAAAATGCATAAATATTTAATGAGACAGGCTAAAAGCTGTCGTCTGGATACCGGATCCCGCAGATCTCCCTGATCCGGTCGAGGGTTCCCATTAATTCAAGGCTGAATTCCAGGCTCATGAGGGGACTTTCTGTCATACCGGCATCCAGGCAGCGCATGCATTCTATGGCCTGGTACTGGTAACCGTTACCTCGCTCTTCATATTGAAAACGATCCTCTTTTCCGTCTTCCCCGGAAATAATTATTGAAGTAGGACAGAACCACTTCGGATCAATATGAACTATCCCTTTCTCAAAAATGATATCTGCCTGAATGGGTGTGTTTGCCATGTAGGTACAGGAGAGATTTGCCATTTGTCCGTCAGCATACGAGAAAATCATACTGGTGGAGGCATCAACACCGGTTTCTGCCATCTGGGAGGTGGCCGTAATTTCCGGTGGCTTTCCCAGGAGCAGCATAGCCAGGAAAACCGGGTAAATACCGATATCAAGAAGGGCCCCTCCACCCAGTGCAGGGTTGAAGAGGCGGTTGGCAGGGTCATAATCCCCTTTGAATCCGAAATCGGCATTGATGAACCTGATACTGCCCAGGGTACCCGAATCCCTGACCTCGAGGATTTTTTCCATGGTAGGCAGGAACCTCGTCCACAGGGCTTCCATAAGGAATACCCTGTTTGTCCGGGCTGTATCCACCAGATGCCTCAGCTGCCTCAGGTTCATGGTGAATGGCTTTTCACAGAGCACCGCTTTCCCATGTTCCAGGCACATCAGGGCGTTCTCATAGTGTACGGGATGGGGACTGGCTATGTATATGATATCAACATCCTCATCACCTGCAAGTTCAATGTAGGATCCGTAACTTTTTGCTGCCCCGTACTGCCGGGCGAAAGACCCTGCACGTTCAGCAGAACGCGACCCTATTGCATATATTTCGGCTCCGGGGATGCGCTGTAATCCACCGACAAATTTATGGGCAATTTTGCCCGGTGCCATGATACCCCACCTGGTACTCATACTTTCGGGTGTTTATTTTGTTAATATTTCTTCGATGTCTGACAGTTCATTGGCCGTAAATTCAAGATGATCCAGGGCTGTCAGGCTGTTCTTCAGCTGTTCCACTGTCCGTGTCCCTATCAGCACGGAGGTGACCCTGTCGTCCTTCAGCAGCCAGGCAATGGCCATCTGTGCCAGTGACTGATCCCTGGCCTCGGCAAGTTTATTGAGTTTGCCCGCCTTTGCTATCACTTCCGGCGAAACCTCTTCCCTGCGGAGGAAGCCATGGGCTTTTGCTGCCCTGCTTTCACCCGGTATCCCTTTCAGGTACTTATCAGTCAGCAATCCCTGGGCCAGAGGGGAAAAGGCAATGCACCCTATTCCTTCCTCTTCCAGTACATCGAGCAGGCCTTCTTCCACCCAGCGCACCAGCATGGAGTATTTGGGCTGGTGGATGAGGCAGGGGGTCCCAAGTTCCTTCAGTATTCCGGCAGCTTCTTTTGTCTGCTCGGCGGTATAATTGGAAATGCCGGCATACAATGCTTTCCCGGAGCGTACAGCCTGGTCAAGAGCCGACATAGTTTCCTTAAGGGGAGTATCCGGATCAGGACGGTGAGAATAGAAGATATCCACGTAATCCAGCTGCATACGTTGAAGGCTCTGATCGAGGCTGGACAACAGGTATTTCCTTGATCCCCATTCCCCGTATGGACCGGGCCACATCAGGTATCCTGCCTTGGTGGAAATTATAATTTCATCGCGGTAGGGGCGAAGATCGGATTTCATGATCTTCCCGAAGTTCTCTTCGGCTGAGCCGGGGGGAGGCCCGTAATTATTGGCCAGGTCAAAATGGCTTACGCCTGCATCAAATGCAGTAAACAACATATTCTTAGCCGTTTCGAAATCATCCACATGACCGAAATTATGCCACAGTCCAAGTGATATTGCCGGAAGTTTTATTCCTGACCTGCCGCTGCGTTTGTATACCATCCGGTCATACCTGGTGTTTTCTGCTTGATAATTCATTTGTCTTTATAATATAAATGGTTTCTTTCAACTAATCGATACCTGTGATGCCATGCCTTTTTGATTCTTCGGTTCGAGCGGGTAAATAACAATTGCACGGGTGGGACAGGCCACCTGGCAGGCCCCGCAACCTACACAAATCTCTTCATTAATTACCGGAATAACAGAAAAATTTCCTGAATTTGCAATAGAAACTGCATCATAATCACAATAGAACCTGCAACGGTCGCATTCCCTGTTCTGTGTAAGCAGGCACAATCCAGGGTCGACAAATGCAGTTCCAATGAAAAGCTGATGCTTATCTTCGGTTTTGAAACGCTGTATGGCACCTGTGGGACATACGCTTCCGCAGTGATTGCAATCAGTCAGGCAGTATGACTGGCTGAAGCTGACAAGAGGTGTAAACAAATTCATCAGATCGCCGGAATCTGTCAATGGTTGAATGATATTGGTTGGACAGGCCTTCAGGCAATTGCCGCAGCGCATGCATATCAGCTTCATCTCATCACCGGGCAGGGATCCGGGGGGACGAAGCACAGCCTGTGGCTTTGCTTTCAGTACCCGCGGTATCAGTATCCCAGCTCCAAGGCCCAGGATGCCTGAAAGAAGATATCTACGGTTTCTGCTGAATGCCGGTTTACTGTATCCTTCCTTATTTTTAAGGGATAGCTTGATATCGGCTATTAGAAATTGAATTCCGCCCAGGGGGCAAAACTTATGGCACCAGGAGTGCGGGATGAACAGGTTGATCAATACAATGATTAACAATCCGGATGTTTTTAAGAGGGTTCCGGCTGAAAGCCCGCTATGGGTGAAATCAAAGAATGCATTAAAAATATTAAGGGGATCGGCTATGATCATTACAGGGATACCGAATAATGACAGAATAATGGAAAAAATCGCTATGCTTTTACCGAAAGCGGGGAGTTTTATTTTTCCGTTTCTCCTGCGGGCCATACCCGATGCAGTATCACAGAGGACCCCGGCCGGACAAAGGTAGCGGCAGAAAAACATGTTTTTACTGATTATCAGGAGCAGGACCAGGATCCCGAGCAGGTTGAAGACAAGAAATCCCTTCTGTGCAATAAGGGTATTGAGCATGATAAACGGACTCAGCCAGACAAACAGACCGGTAAAGACGCCCAGGGGCAGTGGCAGACAGAGCAGCAGGGCCAAAGCCAGGGAAACCAGTCTTATCCGGGAGGGTTTGATCATCATGCAATCAGGGCATTTTGATCCACCAGGATCTTTTGAAGCTCTTTAATATCAACCTGCTGTACCGTATTTCCTGATCTGGCCGCAAGAGCGGCTGCAACACCGGCACCATGTCCGGTAACGAGGCAGGTACCTATGATCCGTGTATCTTCAACAAGGGCTTTCTCGAAGCTAAAGCACCGGCCCGCCACAAGGAGGTTCGAAGTCTTTTGAGGTACCAGCGAACGGTAGGGGATCTGCCAGAGGGGGCGTTCCCTGACCGGAACACGCCTGCCGTCGTATAAAACATCTATCCAGGCTCCGCTGATACCTATGGAATCATCGAAGGTCCTGTATGTCATGGTATCTTTCAGGCTAAGCTGGTATTTTCCTTTGAGTATGCGCGACATCCTTACTCCGAGCTGGGAGGCTGTGTCGAGTAAGAAGATATCTTCGTATCCGGGCTGTGATTTTATCTCCTGGGTCTTTTCCCAGATCTCGATGCGGTATTCCTGCTGAAGCTTTGAGAGGGTGAAAAGATCCAGTCCGTCCTGGTCATGCTTCCCCTGCATGTTTACCCAGTTTACTCCGGGTATGGGGGTTGGTCCGCCAACATTGAGTTCCCTGAATCCTTCCCTGGTCCTGTCTATCCTGTCAATATTCCCCAGCCTGTGAACCAGGCCTATGTGATAGTTCATTATATCAAAGTTCTCACCGGCTAGCTTCAGGATATCGCCGTCCCCCGTGCAGTCAATTACTACCTTCGATGCAAGAGCGACACGACCGGATTTTGATTCGAGGATGACAGCCCTGATCATATCGTCTTCAACCACAACATTGGAAGCCCAGCAATGGTAGAGCATATTGACGCCGGATTCCCTGATCATATGCTCCATTACATATTTGCCGGCTTCCGGATCGATTACGGGGTTTACTTCGCTGATGGCCATTCCCTGTTCTCTCAGGTTTTGTGCGATCTCATCACCGATACCATATATAACCTGCCGGAAATGATTCGTTTTATCCAGGGCATGGGTTGAGAGCAGGGGGAGTACCAGTCCGCCAGTCCATAATCCGCCAAGGTGATTGTATCGCTCAACCAGGTATGTACTTGCTCCGGTCCGGCTTGCCGCAAGTGCCGCAGCGACCCCGGCCGGACCAGCACCAATAACCAGTACATCGGTTTCAGCAATAATGGGGATCTCCTGTGAAGGCTCTTTGATGGTTCCGGATGTCTGTAAACTGGGTGCAGGATCCCCGGGCGTATCAATACTGCCGTCGCCTGTTCTCTTGCAGTGTATCCCCAGTGCAGTACTGCTGCCAAGGATGGCAAGATTGGTCAGGAATGTTCTTCTTTTCATAATGATATATTTAGGGCAATTGTTGCTGACAGAGTACTTTGAAATACTAAATATAATCATTACGCAAGTATTTAACTTGCAGGATAAATTGTTATTTTCGGGAGCTGATAGTAATAATCAAATATAATATCTGTCATGAATCGTTTCCTTGCCTGTTTTATCATTGTTCCTGTTTTGTTTGCATGCACCCGGAAGACCGGTGATCAGCCGCTGGAGCAGCTGATCAGGGAAAACCTGGAATTCTGTTCCCAGCAGTACATGCTTATGGCGGAGTCCCTGCCCGCTGATGTATTGCCGCGGTCAATTGATATGAAAACCTCAGAATTGGTAACCAGTGGATCCGGCTGGTGGACCAGTGGTTTCTATCCCGGCAGCCTCTGGTACCTGTTTGAATATTCAGGTGATAGTTCTTTGCTTGAGGAAGCTGTCCGAAGGACCGAGCTGATCAGGAAGGAGCAGTATAATACAGGCACCCATGACCTGGGTTTCATGCTCAACAATAGTTTCGGGCATGCCTACCGGCTCACAGGGGATACAACATTCAGGGATGTACTGATAACCGGTGCGCAGTCTCTTGCTAGCAGATATAATGATACGGTTGCTTCTATAAGGTCATGGGATCACGGGGACTGGAAATTCCCTGTCATTATTGACAATATGATGAACCTTGAATACCTGTACCGGGTGGCGGGGGAAACCGGGGACTCAGGTCTGATATACATTGCAGAAAATCATACGGCTACCACGATCAGGAACCATTTCAGGGAAGATTTCAGCAGCTATCATGTGGTTGATTATGATCCTTCGACGGGTGAAGTATTTGCAAAGAAGACGCACCAGGGTACGGCCGACCAGTCGGCATGGGCAAGGGGACAGGCATGGGCCCTGTATGGTTTTACAAGTGTTTACCGTGAAACCGGTAATGAGCAGTACCTGGATGTTGCAAAGAATATCGCTTCCTTCATTATGAACCATCCCAATCTGCCGGATGACGGGATACCTTACTGGGATTTTGATGCACCGGGCATACCTGATACCTACAGGGATGCATCTGCAGGGGCCATTATCTGTTCGGCCCTGCTTGAGCTGCAGGAATACGTTGATGAGGAGCTGTCGGGGCAATACATTGCCATGGCCGAAAAACAGATCAGGGCCCTGTCATCGGATGCATACAGGGCAACACCGGGGGAAAACGGCAATTTTATTTTAAAGCATGGTGTGGGACACCTTCCCGGTAACAGCGAAGTTGATGTACCCCTGACCTATGGTGATTACTATTATATTGAAGCTATGCTGAGGATGCTGGAATTACTGGATCCCGGTATGTAGGAGCCGGATCAGCTGATCCAGGTAAAGGTCGTAGACATCCCCGGGATCCGCATTTTCCTTCTTGCAGATGCTGGCTGCCATGCCAACCACTTCTCCCATCATACCTCCCGTACGCATTACCCTGACGGTGCCCAGGGCCACGTGGGTGACGCTGATACAGCGGCCGGCCATAAAGAGATTGTCAATATTTCTTGAATACAGCGAGCGGTATGGGATATCATAGGGTTCTATAGCCGGATGGGTATACCAGCTGTAGAATTCCTCCCCGGGATAGTACTGAGAGTTCAGGCTGTCAGGAAAATGCAGGTCGATAGACCATGTGGTGGTCACACAGGCATCAGGGAATTCAGTTTTTCCAAGTATATCCTGTTCCTTCAGGATGACATCACCCAGCAGCCTGCGTGATTCCCTTTTCCCTGCAATGTACGCCACCCAGTCCAGTTGCCAGCTGGCATATTTCTCTTTCCTGTTGTTTTTGAGGTAGGACCAGTTACCGTAAACAGCCCGCAGGTTCAGGTCACGTATGTATTCAGCCTCATCGACCGTATGTTTGTCAAAACCGCTTTCCCAGCGCCAGTCTGCCCGGGTATCATCGAGATAATAATCATCGCTGAAACTTACTGCCCATTCAGTCAGGGGAAATTCTGAAGGGGAATCCTTCCGGCTGGCATACCACAGGTTTGAAGACCCCATGGTAAGTTCATCAGCTGTCTCCGGAGCCGTTGATTCACCCGTTTCTTCCTTGCTTTCCCTTCCGTATGAATAATCTGCCCCGGCCATGAATCCCAGGTTCCCGTCTCCGGAACAATCGGCAAACCATGAGGCATGGAAAATAAGATCTTCATTACTCTCAATGTCCCTGCCGATGACGGCTATTATCCTGTTTTCTTCAGTTACAGCCTGGTAAACATGTGTATTCAGAAAGAGATCCAGGTTTTTTTCTGATCTGACAATACGGAGCTTGTGCTGGTCGCCATAGGTTTCGGCCGGTCCGGCGTTCCCGGGGTCACCGGTATCCAGCTCCCTGACTATGGAACCGAGTTGGGGATACCTGTTTTCACTTGTGCTGCCCATAAGGTGAACCCGGATCTCAGAACTGTAGTTTCCTCCCAGGACAGGCCTGTTCTGGATGAGAGCCACCTTCAGTCCCAGCCTGGCGGCCGATACAGCAGTGCAGATACCGGATATTCCACCGCCTGCTACCACCAGGTCATAAGGTCCTTTTGTTACCGGTTCTTTGGGAAGTCCAAGCTGCTCTTTCCTGAAAGCTTCAAGTGCTGATAATTCGTTTGGGGGAGGTTGCCGGCTGGGAGAGAAGTAAATGGCGTCGCACCTTCCGTTAAAACCGGTCAGGTCATGCAGACTAATACTTGTTTTTCCCTTTCTGATAGTAAGCTCCCCTCCAAAGATCCAGTTCCAATGGCTGCCCTCAGTTCCAAAAGTAATGTCCAGTGGTTCACCCTCTACCAACACCTTGAATTTACCCGGACTACCCGGCAGGTTCCAGGGTGATACCCAGTCCCAGGTACGGACAAACACATAATAGTTACCAGTATAAGGAAAGGAAACGGTGGTCCGGGCATCCTCCACCGGCACCCCCATTCCATGAGCCATCAGGTAAGGGGATCCCATCTGGTCCATAAACTGCTGGTCAATTACCCAGCCGCCCTTTTCCCGGAAGCCTTCAGCTTCAAGCCATACGGGACCCTGTTCGTTTTCCCGACCGCAGGATGCCAGAAAGGCCAGCATAACAATGAATAAAATGCGTTTTTCCACAGGCTTTACCGTTCTGTCAGATTTATTCTTCCCTGAAAACAATCTTAAAGGCTTCCGTTGTGCCGGGTATATTGGCATGCAGCTGTATCCTTGTCACATACTCTCCCCAGACAGGTTTTAACCTTTCATCTGAGATCCGAATCATTTCTGTATTCACAGAAGTATATTTTTTATCATAATAGAGAGACAACTGTTTTTTCAGATCGTTGTTCACCAGGTTCACCTGTGATGCCTCGGGAACGTGGATAGCGCTAAAATTCGTCACAAGGTTCACTACTATTGAATTACCCTCCTTCCGGAAAGAATAGTAATCGCTAACAAGCAGTTCCACCTTCCTTTTCAGGCTGATGCTTCTCTGGAGGGATTTCAGGTAGCTTGCATCAGGATAGGCCCCAGCGATATCAAGCTTGAAGCTCACCGATTTTTTATCGGCTTTAAAGGAGACGTTCTCGGCATGGAACTCCCGTCCGTTCTGCTGCATGACCCCGTTTACCGTAGGCAGGCTGTGATAGGCCGATTGCATGGTCCATATATCATACCTGTCCTGGCTGAAAGTTTTCGCAGTATAAGTCTCGACTCCTATATCTATTATAGCCGGTAATCCATCAAGGTAAACTATAAAATTTCCCACATCATTGTGATTATGGCTTTCATCATTATGGCCTCCTTTGGCAGCCACATATATGCCCTGGTTTGACCCGGGGAACGACCTGGCAGCCATTACCTGGATATCCGGCAGCCAGAAATCACTTATCAGCGGCTCCTGCGCCGGGTATTCCAGTAACTCCTCAAGGATGAATACGGCAGGTATCTCTCTCAATCCCAGTTGTCCGAACCTCAGGTCTATCGTACTCTTACCAAGCTCCTGCTGTTCGGCCAGGAAAGAGGCAAATCCCATCATTGCCGGGTCTTCTATCATTTTACCATAGCGGTAAATGAGACAGGCTTCTCCTTGGATCAGGGCCGAGGCATCGGCAAAATTGATATAGTAGGGCTGGCTGATATAGGCCTTGTAGATAAACCTTCCTATTTCCTTGATCAGGGATTCACCGAAGATGTCAAGGGATCCCCCCGAGGCGGAATGCAGCAGATACAGGCAATCGAACAGGCTTCCTCCTGCTTTGTTCCAGTAACCCGGACCCTCATCGCAGCCTCCGTCGGCAGGGTATGGATTCAAAAAATGATCCAGTACGGACATGGCTTTGTGCAGGTATTCAGTTCGAAGTTCCGGATCTTCTTCCATCAGTAGAATGCTGGATATCCAGTTGGAACATATCCATGGGGTCCAGTTGTTCAGCTGCTCGCCTGTATACCCCATCCACCAGAAATCGTCCCGTTCAAAATTGGGGATCAGGATCCTCCTGTCGATTTCATACTCAATGCGTTCCCTTATAAGCGGGGAGACAGTATCCAGCCTTGATCCCACCAGGTAGAGGGTCCAGGCCAGAAGGTTGCTGGTTTCTGCTGCAAAGAGGTCAACTGTTGGCTCAGCCACATCCGGCAGTCCGGCTCCCTTTTCCTGAGCGCCCAGATGTGCAGAAATACCCCAGTAGGTCTCTTCGCTTATGGCCCAGATGCCGTTAATGATCTGGTCGGTGAAGCGGCCCTTTCTTTCAAATAATTCCGCCATTACCAGGTCAGCCAGCGCCGACCTCCTGTCAAAGGAAACTTCCTCGTAATTGGTACGGTTCCCGTTCCTGGTAAAATCCAGTGCAGCTGTGGCAGGAATTACAGGCCAGTTATAGTCAAGCCTGTTTTCCCCTTTTTTGACATACCCCTGGGCAATATGTTCAGGCAGCTTTTCCCAGTCTTCCGGTTCATCTATGGTAGGACAGGGGTGCCAGTTTTCAAGGCTCAGAATATGTTCTGAGAGAAAGGCCGGATTAAAGTTCCCTGTCAGCAGATTCCTGTCCGGGCCATCCTGGGCCCCGGCTGACAGCTGTACCAGTATGGCAGTGAGTAATAAGATTGAATGTTTGTATTTCATTTTATTGTCATTTACCTTCAATTTCCTAATAATATTTGCCCGTCTTCAGGTCGCGGTTCATCTCAGTATATGGTTTTACTGCTCCGTGCATGGCAATATATATCCCCGTTGACATGAGCTGGGCTGTGGCAATGGCAGCACCCATATTAATGTCTGCATCTGAATCGCTGAAACGTTCGGGCCGCATGGCTCCTGTTAACACGATCAGTTTGCCTGAGATCCTGGAATCAAGGTATTCTGCCGTTTCCAGCATGGTATCCGTTCCATGGGTGATAATGATCCTGTCACCAGGATAGTCGATAATGTGTTCAGCCAGGGATTTCCTGTCATCCTCTGTGATCTCCAGGCTGTCTTTCTGACAGCAGGTGACGATCTCAAAATCAAACGAAGGATCAAGTCTTTCAAGAATGCGTCCGGCTGCCGGAGAGCTTATTTCAAAGGCCCATCCTTTTGTCCTGCGCGGATAATCCTTGTCAATGCTGCCCCCGGTCTGGATGAAGAGTAGTCTCACAGGTTTAAATTTATATAATAAATAACTGATTTTTAATACATTTCAGCAAAACGGTCAACTGCTTTGAAAAAATCCTTTTCCATGGCTTCAGCATTGATGTCAGTATATACCCAGATCTTCCGCTGCAGGTTTTCCGGCGGGGAGAACACTTTCTTTTCCGTGGCAAATTCAGGATGGAAAATAGCCTCAATGATGGCTATGTCCCACATGATCCATTCTTCATGATCAGGATACTTTTCCTTCCACCGCCTGACCAGCATGTCCCATACCCCGCCCATGGCATTAAGCTCCCTTATGGTTTTATCCCTGTCAAATACCAGCTGGCCGGAGGTGGTGGCTGTCATAATATGCAGATCCAATCCCTCTGTATCGAGTAAAAGATCCATGGCGTCCAGGTCGTTCCTGGTATTGAATTCATTCTTGTTCCAGGCCCGTGTCCGCGGATCGTATTGTAAGCCCATGAGGTAGCATTCCAGCTTGGGGATAATTTCCGGGGCGATCAGAATGGCTGATGCCAGGTTGGTCATGGCACCAAGCACAACCACTTTCAGTTTTTCATCGGATCTAAGATTCCTGGCCTGGTTAATGATCAGTCGGGCTGCAGGGGTGGCCTCAGGAAGCCGGGTCGTGTCGTGTCCAATAGCCCTGTTGGCCCCGATAGGATGTGGGATGTCTGTGCGGTACATAAGTGAAAGGATCTCTTCATTCAGGTCCTGGCTGATCTTCACCGTACTGTCCGGGGCATCCCTGCTATGGTCCCACTGAGCGGACAGCAGTCCGATGATCTCCGTATTCGGTTCTATAATTGCGCGGACAATGGCATAAAGATCATCCTGCTCGTTACCGGTATCCGCATCAATAATTAAACTGTACTGCCTTCCTGTCACAAGCTGCCTGAAAAAACTTATGTTGGTTAGGATCCAGTAAAAAGCGAAGATTATTACCAGTATCAGGAAAACCCTTTTCAGTATTTTTTTTAACATAGCTATGGTATTATCCGGCTATTTGGCCGGTATCCAGTTCATCTCAGCGAAGGAGCTCCGGGGGCCAGGTATGATGCTTCGAGTTCATCAGAGTCCCTGTATTCGGACCTGAGCTCATCCAGCCGTACCTTCAGTTCCTCAGTTACTTCCTCATAGCCTTCCTGTCCGTAAACATTATTAAGTTCCTGCGGGTCCTCCTGCAGGTCATACAGTTCCCATTCATCCACATCATAATAAAAATGAATAAGCTTATACCGGCCGGTCCGGATGCCATAATGCCTTTTTACTGCATGCACCGCGGGGTATTCATAGTAATGATAGTAGATGGCATCCCTCCACTGGGCATCCTCTTCACCGGTCAGCAGGGGCAGCAGGCTTTCACCCTGCATTTCTTCCGGGATCCCGGCTCCGGCAATATCCAGAAAGGTTTCAGCGAAATCCAGGTTCAGCACCAGCTCATCACAGACCGACCCGGCCTCAATTCTTTCCGGCCACCGGATGAGCAGGGGAGTCCCCAGTGATTCCTCATACATGAAACGTTTATCGAACCAGCCATGTTCTCCAAGATAAAAGCCCTGGTCGGAGGTATATATGACTATTGTATTTTTGGAGAGCCCGGATTCATCCAGGTAATCAAGCAGCCGTCCTACATTATCATCGACCGAGGCTATGCAGGCCAGGTAGTCATTCATATAACGCTGGTATTTCCACCTCACCAGGTCATCCCCCTGCGGGTTTGTGGTTTTAAACTCCTCGGTAAAGGGATCATAGACCTCATCCCAGGCTTTCTTTTGTTCATCCGTCAGGCGCATGTATCTCCATTTGTAGGCATTTATAGCCCCCGGGTCATTCCGGTCGATCTCATTCACATTGTCCGGTTTGATCTTCATGTCAACATAGAGGTCCATATAATCGCTTATGCTCATCTCCTGTTCCCGGGCTGCAGATCCTCTGCCGGTATAATTATCGAACAGGGTGGGAGGCTCAGGGAAGACCACTCCTTCATACTTCCTGAGGTGATCCGGACCGGGCCACCATGTACGGTGCGGCGCTTTATGCTGGTACATCATCATAAAGGGTTTATCCGTATCCCTTTCGTTTTTCAGCCAGTCAAGGGCCATATCGGTAATAATATCCGTAACATATCCCTGGATCTGTTCCCTGCCATCAGGCGTCCGGAAATCAGGATTGTAATAGCTGCCCTGTCCGGGCAGGATTTTCCAGTAATTGAATCCCATGGGTTCGGTCTTAAGGTGCCATTTGCCTATCATGGCCGTTTCATAGCCTGCCTCCTGAAGGATGCCGGGAAAAGTTACCTGGGTGGAATCAAAGCGCAGCCTGTTGTCCAGAACACCATTCATATGGCTGTATTTACCGGTGAGGATCACTGCCCGGCAGGGCGCACAGATGGAATTGGTCACAAAGGCATTATTAAAAAGCATGCCTTCATTGGCCAGGCGGTCTATATTTGGTGTCTTGTTCCTGTTTGAGCCATAGGCACTGATGGCCTGGTAAGCGTGGTCATCCGACATGATAAAGATGATATTGGGAGGTTCTGCTTCCTGCTGGCAGGAAAAACAAATGGCTATCAGGATAATACCGATAGAGAGGCTCCAGTTTTTCATAGCTGTAATTTGCTAATTAGTAAGGACTTGTGAATTTACGAATCTGTGACCTGTTTCCTTCTTAGTTTTTAAGGTATTTTTTATTCTTCCTGATAAGATCCATCCTCTGTTCAACCGATGCAGCTGACCGGAGTCCGTCTTCCGGGGTATTGTTGATGTAGTCAAGCAACCTGGTTATAGAGGATGTGGCCACATGCATGCGTGTATCGGATGAACCGTAATAGATCAATACCTGTCCATCCTTACGGGCCACCCAGCCGTTACTGAAAACCACATTGGATACATCCCCTATCCTTTCCTCACCCTCGGGAGCTATGAAGTATCCTCCGGGTGCTTTGATGATTTTTTCCGGTTGATCAAGTTCTGTAAGGAACATATAGAGTACATAACGCAGTCCGGCAGCAGTGTTTCTTACCCCGTGAGCCAAATGGATCCAGCCCTGAGGTGTTTTTATAGGTGCCGGTCCCTGTCCGTTCTTAACTTCCTTGATTGTATGATACTCCCTTTCATCAACCAGGAATTCTTGTTCTATGACAGCATGCACTATATCTTCAGCCAGTCCCCAGCCGATACCCCCTCCTGATCCGGCCTTGATGAATTCGTCCTGTGGCCTTGTATAAAAGGCATATTTCCCGTCAATAAACTCCGGGTGAAGTACACAGTTCCTTTGCTGTGGCGAGCCGGTTTTCAGGTCATCAAGCCTTTCCCAGGTCTGAAGATCTTTTGTACGTGCAATACCGCACTGGGCTATGGCTGAAGAAAGGTCTCCCGGAGGTGCATCCGGATCCTTTCGTTCCGTGCAGAAAACCCCGTAGATCCATCCATCCTGATGTTCGGTAAGCCTCATATCGTAAACATTGATATCGGGATCATCAGTTTCGGGCATGACAATGGGGTAGTCCCGGAACCTGAAATGGTCTATGCCGTTTACACTTTCGGCAACGGCAAAAAATGATTTCCGGTCCCAGCCCTCCATCCTCAGTACCATGAGTATTTTATCTTTAAATTCGATTGCACCGGCATTGAAGGCAGCATTGATACCCAGACGCTCCAGCAACATGGGATTGGTCTGGGGATTAAGGTCATACCTCCATTCCAGGGGCGCATGCTCCGCCGTAACAACAGGGTACTTGTACCTGTCATACAAGCCGTTGCTTTTTTTAAGCTTTTTGTTTTTTCTCAGCACCAGTTTATCATGCTGCCGTTGAAGCTTCTGGAGTTCCTGTTCAAATTTTCGCGATTCCATAGTCTAATTGTGGTTTATTCGGATGAGAACGAAGCGCTTACATTCGTTCTGTTATTTTGTACGTGGATCTTAGTAACTAAAATAGATATTAATCTTCTGACCACCACTATTTTTCTAAATGATTTTAACGGGCAAAGCTTACTTTAATACAGTGTCCTGTTCAGTACCTCCATCAGGTACTCTTTCCATCCTAACGAACGATAGTTTTAAACGGCTGGCTATAAAAGCGGTGGGAGATCACCAGCTTTGCTCAGGTCAACTCCTCATCCAGGTTATCATACCAGTAACGCTTCAGAATTATACCGGTAACTGCAATTATTCCGATGGTAATAATAAGGGACATACTGGCCCTGATAATAATAAATACAGGAAGAGCCATCAGGGCCGTCTGGCAGATAATCCCAATGAAGATGTTAAACATATCCCTTTTGAAGTTTGTGTTCTTCTTCAGGCCGGGTTCTTCTGCCAGGAGTTTTTCATGTATAGGTTTCCAGAATCCCCAGGGCCTGACAGTCTTATAGAATTTCTTGAGCACCGCTTCTTCGGTCGGAGGCTTCATGAAGGTACCGGTCAGGGCTCCGGCCAGGGAAATCAGCAATATGACGGGAAAGAAATATAAGAGGATGATATCCTGTGGAATATCCGGGAACAGGGGAGGCAATATTTTCGGTAAGATCATGGCGGAAAGGATACCCGTAAGCATGCCCCAGAAGTAACCGTGTCCGTTAAACCTCCACCAGTACCATTTCAGGACATTGGCTGCGGTATACCCGCCCCATAATCCTGAGACTATCCATTGCAGGACAGAATTAACGTTCTTGGATAAGAGGCCGAATATTATACTGATTGCCACTACAATAAGGCCGACGGTATAGTTGGAGATCCTGATCTGCCTGTTGTTTGCTTCCGGTTTAATATATTTCAGATAGATATCATTGGTCACATATGCCTGGGCTGCATTCAGGGTGCCGGCAAAGGTTGAATTAAAGGCTGCCAGGAGTCCGGCCAGCAGCAATCCCAGAATTCCCACGGGCGCAAATTCGTTAATCGCAGAGGGCAGTATCTGCTCGAAATCGATCTCACCGGCCACAATGAGATCCAGCCGTTCATAGAACAGGATGGCCAGAATGGCAAAGCCGGTGATCAGAAAATAGCGGACGGGATTGAGAATAACCGAGACAAATCCGCTCATCATAGATGCTTCTTTCGAGCTTCGAGTGGCCAGGATTTTCTGCATATCATAGTTGGGAGCCGGACCGGCTGCACTTATAAGTATGCCCTTAAACAGCATGATCCCGAAAAACAGGGAGAAGAGGGAATATCCGTCAGAAGCGATTTTTGCATTGACTTCCGGTATAATGGTTCTCCAGTCTATTCCCAGCTCCAGCCCGAAGAAGGGGGAGTGCCAGCCGTTCGGAACCGTGAGTGCATGATCGGCAAGGGCATGCATAGCCATAACACCTATAACAATGGAGGTAACAGTCATGATAAAATATTGAACGAGATCTGCCCATACAATGCTTACCATTCCACCCAGGATGGCATAAAAAACAGCAAAAGCCGTAAAGGTTATTCCATACAGGTGAGGAACGAATTCAGGTCTTACTGTAAATGGGACATATTGTGATACAATTTCCCATGGGATGAATATTTCAATGAATTTACCCAGGCCTATGAACCCGTAGGCCAGGAATCCCAGGCAGGAGATCAAAGCAAAGGCCACAACAATATTATGGGAGAGCATCGACCCGCGGCCGAAACCGAAACGGGTACTTATCCATTCTGCTCCGGTAGTGACATTGGACCTTCTCAGCCAGCTAGACAGGTAGACCATCAGGAATACCTGGTTGAAAACGGGCCATAGCCAGGGTATCCAGAGGCTTTTCAGTCCATAAACAAACATCAGGGTTACCAGCCACATGGTCCCGGAAATATCAAACATTCCCGATGCATTTGACAGTCCGAGTAAATACCAGGGCATCGTTTTACCTCCCAGCAGGTAGGAAGATTTATCTTTCTGTGCTCTTTTTTTAAGATAAAGTCCGATGAAGATTGTAAAAGCCAGGTACAGGATTATGATAGCGGCATCAAGTGGTCTGATTCTCATATTACTGTTTTGGATGGTAGATTATGAAAGAGCAAAAATATGAATTATTATGCAAGAAAGAATCTAAATTAGGACAGTATAACTTAGCTCTGTTTGCTGAGCCTGATTGAATTGAAATAATCGATAATGCGCCTGAGGACATCCAGCAGAAGTGTTACATACAGCAGGAAGGAGAATACCCAGATGACACTGATATTGAAAACCTTTGTTTCGTACAGCTGCCTGTTGAACCGTTTGTAAGGAGCATAAAAATGTGCCCTGCCGATCTCTGATTCAGGTATGAGGTAGATGGGATCTTTTTTCTGGACCAGCCTGTTGCCCACCTGGATGATCTTATTCACTTCCATGCGGTTGGTCACATAATCCTCCAGCTTGTTATTGGTGTACTGTTGTTTTAAACGGTATACGGCATCCGTACCTAACGAATCAACCAGCTGGTCATAGGCTTCGTCCCTCTTCCGGGTTGCTTCCCGGTTGATATCCTGGAACAGTATCTTGGCATAGGTAAGATAGTCAGCAATCTCTGTGTACAGGTCCGAATCGAATTCACCCAGTTCAAGGGATTCCTGGTATTCTGCTGCGAAAGGATAGAGGTTGGGGTGTTCCCCCAGTTTAACCAGTTCATCACGGATTATCCTGAGGTTCTGATCGATAATATCTGCGGAGGCGGGATCTTCCATCCTTCTTTCACATTCATCAACCATGTTCTGCAGCCTGGGAATTAAAAATCCGGTCTTGTAGGAAGCGTCACTCATCACCTGGTCAAATGCATAGAAATTGCGCTCGAATTTATTGTTTTTGAATTGTTCCACTGCCAGGACCTCAAAAGCCCAGCGCGAAGCCATTATGTCACCAATGAAAGGGACGTAAACCTTGTTGGTCAGGCTTTTATGCAGATCGTCAAACCTGACGGTCAGACCGCTCAGCAACAATTGCGGTATGATCAGTATGGGGATCAGTATATAAATGGCTACGACGGATTTCAGTCCGGAAGAGAGATTCAGTCCGAGCATATTTGCAAAACAGGCAGTGCTGAAAAGCACCAGCCAGTATATTAACAGCATGTCGCGAATTTCCAGTATCCAGTTACCGATAAGCACAAAAAGCAGCGACTGGATGGCTGAGAGTCCAAACAGGTAGACCA
>CAZILN010000116.1:0-19077 GCA_964540005.1 uncultured Bacteroidaceae bacterium
GTTTGCAATTTGCCTCGGCAAACTGCTGTTCCATGCTGGCAAAGGTCATGAACTCAGAGGTACATACCGGGGTGAAGTCCGCCGGATGGCTGAAGAGAATAGCCCAGCTTCCTGAGTAGTCATCCGGGAAGTTTATCTCTCCCTGGGTGGTGACTGCAGTAAACCGGGGTGCAGGATCGCCTATCCTAGGCATGGATGCTATATTTTTTTCTTGATTTTCTTCCATGTTGATTATAATTTAAGTTATTGAATATAAAATATATAAGATCATATACATTATTCCGGGGGCGTGCCTGCAGAGAGGTTCTTACTGCGTTCAATAGACTGCAGGGCCAGGTAATTATCGCCGAATTTGGCCAGGTTTTCCATTTCTACATCATACTGATCGAAATGGCGTTCCTCATCTTCCACCAGGCTTTCGAAAAGCTTTTTGGAAACGGAATCAGCATTTTTGGCACACTCATTCGCCCAGTTGTTATAATCCCGGGCACTTGAGGTTTCCATATCCGCAGCCATTTTCAGCATCTTCTTAACATCATGGATCTTTTTTACTTCTGCTGAGGCCAGCATCTCAACTTCACCTTTCAGGAACAATATTCTTTCGGCAATCATTTCTATGTGGAGCATCTCTTCAATAGCGGTCCTTTTAAAGAGACCGGCCAGGAGGTCATAGCCCTGGTCATCACAGTGAAAATGGAAATACATGTACTGGTGGACCGCTGACAATTCATCGGCTATGGCCCTGTTTAATAATTCAATACTTTTTTCTTTCATGTCATTTTGTTTTATTGCTTGAGAATTTACCAATTATCTGAAGTTTAATATCCTGTATATCGAAACCGGAAATGTTATTTTTCCTGAAGTGTTCTTGTATCAGTTCATTCAGGCCTTCATCGAAATAATCTTCTATCCGGTCAGATTCATAGCAATACAGATGATGATGATTTTCAAGGATGGCGTCATATCGCATGACATCCCTGTCTGTTTTAACCTTTCTGATCAGCCCTTTTTCCACAAAGGTTTCAAGTATTTTATAAACCGTTCCTGCGGCAACATTCGGATGGTTGACCTGTATATATTCCTTAATCTCGTCTGCAGTAGGATGTGTTTTCAGAGTGTGCAATGCCTCAAGGATAACCATTCGCTGCGGGGTTATCTTCAGCCCTTTCTTAAGCAGTTCATTCCTGATACCTGTTAAATCCATTGAGATTTATTATTATAAGAGAATTAATCTTATTTAAGAAAGTTTAAAATTAATCATTTTTTCTTGTGTAAACAAATTGTTTTACGGAAAATACCATCATGGGCTTTCAGCTGATTTATTTATCTTTGAAATATACGTTCAATGTATATTTATCCTTCTAAAACTGGTTTAAGATGGCATCAAGAAGAAACTTTATTAAAGAGACAGCGCTTACTGCATTTGGAGTAAGTCTTTCAACAGCTATCCCGGTGGACCTCCTGGCTCAGAAAAGAAGGATATCCGCCAACGATAAATTGGTAGTAGGACTCATAGGTTGCAAGGGAATGGGATTTGCCAACCTGACGGACTTCCTTCTGCAGCCCGATGTTGAATGTGCTGCCATCTGCGATGTTGACCGGGGCATCCTCGAGGCAAGAAGCAGGGATATCCTTGAGATGCAGGACAAAAAGCCTGAACAGTATGGTGATTTCAGGAAACTGATTGAGCGAAATGATATAGATGCAGTGATTGTAGGTACACCGGACCACTGGCACTGCCTGCCCACTGTGTATGCCTGCGAGGCCGGGAAGGATGTATATGTCGAGAAACCCCTGGCCAATTCTGTCACCGAAGCCCGGCTGATGCTTAAGGCTGCCAGAAAGTATGACAGGGTGGTGCAGGTCGGACAGCAGCAGAGAAGCGGCATGCACTGGAAGGCTGCAATGGATTTTATTAAATCCGGAAAAATGGGTAAGATCAGGCGCGTAAATATCTGGGCCAACTTCAACTATGGTGCCGGCCTGGAAAAAGTCCCCGACAGCCCGGTCCCTGAAGGTGTTGATTTTAACATGTGGCTGGGCCCGGCCCCCCAAAGAAGCTTCAATGCTTCGCGTTTTCACGGGATGTGGAGGATGTTCTGGGATTATGGGGGAGGATTGCTGACTGACTGGGGCGTACATCTGCTGGATATGGCTCTCTGGGCCATGGATGTTGATTATTTCCCGAAGTCGGTAGTTGCATCCGGTGATATCTATGCTCACCGGGACAGGGCACTGGAAACGCCCGATACAATGAATGCATTGTATGAAATGGATGATTTCCTTCTTACCTGGGAGCAGAATGGGGGTATACAATCCGGACCGTTTGATCAGCTGTATGGCTTGTCATTTATAGGTACCAACGGTACCCTGGTCATTGACCGCGATAAATGGCGGGTATTCCCGGAATGGGATGATGATGGCTGGAGAATGGAGGAAGTCGGCGAATTCAAAGCCGATAATCAATCCCACATCAACCATGTTAAGAATTTCATCGAATGTGTGAAAACCAGGGAGAAACCGGCGGCCGATATAGAAATAGGACATAATGTATGCATATATGCCCACCTGGGAAACCTGGCCTTCAGAACAGGGAAGATCCTGGAATATGATGGGGATGCCAATCTTGTCAAAGGCGATGCGGATGTTACAAAAATGCTGACCCCGGAATACCGTAAACCATGGGAATTACCAAAAGTATAAGGGTCTGAAAATCAAAATCGTATAGAATATCAGATACTACTAATTTTTAACTTTACAAGCTCATGAAAAAAATGAATACAAGGAAAATTGTTTTACTGCTTGTTTTATTTATCCCAGCCTGGCTTGTGGCCCAGGAATGGGTACCTGTGCTGACAGAAAAATGGGAACCGGTCCCTGAGAAGGTAACCCCGGGAAAAGGTACAGCCCCGCCCTCGGATGCTATTGTATTGTTTGACGGAACCGGCCTGTCGCAATGGGAATCATCGGGGGGAGGTCCGGCTCAATGGAAAGTTGAGGATGGTATACTTACTATCATACCTCAAAAAGGCTCCATACAGACAAAACAATCTTTCAGTGATGTACAGCTGCATGTGGAATGGCGAGCTCCTTTTGATTTTCAGGGCGACGGACAGGATCATGGGAACAGCGGTGTCTATTTGCAGAACCGTTATGAAGTACAGGTGTTGGACTGCTATGTGAATACTACCTATGTAAACGGCCAGACAGCATCTATATATAAGCAGCACCCACCCCTTGTCAATGCATGCCTTCCAACCGGTGAATGGCAGTCCTATGATATTATCTTCATGGCACCCAGGTTCAATAAGGACGGCAGCCTGTTTGCCCCTGCCACGGTAAGTCTGCTTCACAACGGCATCCTCGTCTTGAATCATGTTAGTCTCACAGGGCCTACAGAATACATCGGTTTGCCTGAATATAAACCTCACGATCTGAAACAGCCGCTAATGCTGCAGGCTCATGGTAACCCGGTGAGCTACAGGAATATCTGGCTGCGGGAACTATAGTAAAAAACCCTGCATTGCAATATAACCTTTTAACATCAAAATAATATGAAGACAACAACAAGTCGGTTTTCTGTATTTATTCTTCTTGCATTTTTGCATTCAGCAGGTATATCGGCCCAGAATACCAACCTGTACGATCTTACACGAGTACAGGATAATGTCGTGACAAAACGCATCAGCAGTTATGACCGTTCAGGCGGTAATAACGACCGGATGGAGCACATCATGCCAGGTGAAAAGAAAGTGCTGTTCGATGTTAACGGAGCAGGTATGATCAATCATATCTGGATCACTATAGCTCCCCCTCCTGAAGAATTAAGCAGGAATGATATCATACTAAGGATGTACTGGGACGGGAGTGATATCCCCTCGGTTGTATCGCCCATAGGTCCTTTTTTCGGACAGGGATGGGAGGAGAGTTATGCTTTTTCCAGCCTGCCCCTGGCGGCCGGACCGGTTGACGGGCGCGGAATGGTAAGCTATTTTGTCATGCCCTTTGCCGATGGTGCAAGGATAGAAGTTGAGAACCAGGCAGATATTGAGATCGGGGCTTTCTACTATTTTGTGGATTATATCGAACTGGAATCCCTTCCGGAAAATACTGGACGCTTTCATGCCTGGTACAACCATGAACTTACAGAAGCCCTGGAAGACGGAGAAAATGAATGGGGTGCACTGGGCCCTCAGGGTAAAAATCCCGATGGAAAGGACAATTACCTGATTGCCGATATTAAGGGAAAAGGTCATTATGTAGGGGTCAATTATTATGTACATAACCCCGGTCCCATGTGGTATGGTGAGGGTGATGACATGATCTTTATAGACGGGGCAGAGATGCCGTCCATACACGGTACAGGCACTGAAGATTACTTCAATACCAGCTGGTGTCCTAAAACCGAGTTCACACATCCCTATTATGGGTACGGGCGCCTGAATAATGATGTGGGCTGGCTGGGACGTACCCATGTGTACAGGTTCCATATCAGCGACCCGGTGCATTTTAAGGAATCCCTGAAGTTTACCATAGAACACGGGCACAATAACTGCCTTACTCTTGATCTGGCCAGCGTTGCTTACTGGTACCAGTTGCCGCCCTTTAATGAACTGCCACCCCTGGCGACAAAGGAGGATAGAAAACCTAAGCCCTTCATCCAGCCCTATGATATTCACAAGTGGCGGCACGAATGGAGAAAGGCCAATGGAAATGACCTGCAGCTATGGGGAAATGAATGATTCCTGGTTCTTGTTTTTTACGTGAATAAAAATTATCTTTGACGTAAAAACAGGATTGATGGATACAAAACTAACACTGCATTTTGACAGGGAAGTAATTAAAGAGGCAAAGGTTTTCGCTGCCGCCAATAACATAAGTTTATCCCGATTAACCGAGTTTATTTATCGCAATATTACTTCGGGCAGCTACAAAACTCTTGAAGAGTTGCCGATAGCAGATTGGGTATTCAGTGTTGCAGAAGGCGAACCACAATACATCAGGCGTTCAAGAAAGGAAACCAGGAAAGAATATATTAATTCTAAGAAATGAAGGTCTTTCTTGATGCCAATGTCATTATTTCAGTATTCAACAAGGAATACCCACTGTTTCCATATGCTGCCAGGATATTAAGCCTTAACATCAATAAAGGGTTTCAAATATATACCTCTGCTTTATGTTTGGCAATTGCCTTCTATTTCTCATCAAAAAAGAGTGGGAAAGTCCTGGCAAAAAAGAAGATTAAAATTCTCCTTGAGAATATAGATCTGACAAGTATTGATGCGGCAGTTTCCTTACAGGCCATTAAAAATCCACAGATTCATGATTTCGAAGATGGCCTGGAATATTATTCAGCGATTGGGAAATCCTGCCGGTTGATAATTACGGAGAATAAGGAGGATTATTACTTCAGTGAAATAGAGGTGCTGAATTGTATGGAATTTATCACAGACTACTTGTAAGAATGCTCCCGTTTATTCTTCTGGTCAGAGTTTTTGAATAGCAGTAATACTGGCCAGCAGCTTTTTATAATGGCTGCCTTCCCAGTAGATCTTTTTGCAATTGCTGCAGCGGAAGAATCTGTTAAAATGTTTCCGTGTTTCAGGTAAGAGGCATTGTAGTATGAGTTCTTTTTCCACTTCTGAAATCTTCCCGTTGCACAGCATGCACCTGGAGAAAGGCCTGATCAGCTTTGTGAGGTCAAATTTTCTAACGATCTCCCTGGATTGCTCCACCGGTTCGATCGACCTGACCCAGTATCCCCGTTCAACGGCATTTCGCTTCAGTAAACCGACATCCCTGGTTAATACAATACGTTTTTCAGCGGCTGCAATCTCAGCAATATCCTTATCATTATAATCGTTCCTGTACAGGGTGTCAAACCCCATGATCCTGAGAAAACCTGAAAGCTTACCCAGGTGGACATCGAGAACAAATCTGGGTTCTCTGAGGGCTCCGGGTCTCAGATGTGTTACATCTGAAATGTCAAGCAACTCAAATTCGGGGTAAACCGAAATCATATCCTTGTCATTTATCATATGGTCGAAGGAAACTGATCTGCCATTTACCAGGATCAGGTCGATTTCGGCATGGGGTACTCCCTGTGCTTCAATAAGATCCTTAACCGTCTGTTTATCGGAAAAAGGTACGGAGAATGTTCTTTTTTTTCTTTTAACAGGAAGGAAATCGTTCAGCTCTTCATAAAACCTCAGGGTGACAGTTTTCATCTACAATACCTGCTGTTTTTCAGGATCCCAGAAGACCTTCCTGTTTTCCCTGTAGGATAGGGTGGCCATGTGGGCGGATATGGCCTCCTCGAATCCACGGTCAATGTTACAGCTGGGTTGTGTACCGGTACGGATACACTCGAGCCATTCCTTTACATGCAGGTGGGTGGTATCAACACGTCTACCCCCCCTGTAAGTGTATAACAGTCCCCTGCCTGCAAAATAGGCCTCTGTGGCTGAAGCGACTGCATCCACGTTCTTCTTCCCGGGAACATATGTGAAAAGAGGTGAGGAAGGATCGATAACTCCATTGCTCAACATTTCCTTGTATCTGGTAGATTCCCTGTCAGCCCATACAGTAAGCGCATTTCCTATCTCCATATTTGCATCATGTCCCATGATTGCTTTTCCACGGTTCCGGTTACTGGCCAGGGTGGCGCTGTACATGAGGGTCAGGTCCCGGTCAGGGTATTCGCAGCTTACCTGCCATACATCGGGTACTTCGCGGCCGTCCTGGTAAAAATACACCCCGCCTGATGATATTGCTGACTGCGGAATGCCCAGGTCGAGTATCTGGTTCAGGGCATCGTATTCATGTGTAAACAGGTCTCCTGCCAGGCCGGTGCCATAATCCCACCAGCATCTCCAGCGAAAGAAGCGCTCGAGGCTGAAATCTCTCTGTGGACCGTTTCCTGTGAATTGTTCCCAGTCTATGTTATGCGGACCGGCTCCCTCATCGATGGGATATACCCAGGCCCCGTTTGGGGAATTACGGTTGGTGCAGACCTCTATCAGTGATATTTTACCCAGTATTCCTTTTTCAATGACCTCCCTGGCTTTATTATAACTTTCGGTTTGCCTCCCCTGGTGTCCCAGCTGCAGGACAATACCATTCTTCTTTATTTCATCCCTCATGCGGAATGCTTCCTCAATGGTACGGGTCATTCCCTTTTCAACATAGACATGTTTGCCTGCACGGGCAGCATCTATGGCCATTTGGGCGTGCCAGTGGTCGGGGGCGGTAATGATTACTGCATCAATATCATCAGCAGCCAGCATTTCCTGGTAGGTCCTGTATCTCGTGGCAGCGGGTTTGTTCCCGGCATCTGTTCCCTCACGGCTGATATTCCCGGATGCCTGCAGAGCCCTTTCAGCATGAACATCATATACATCACAGACCCCTCTCAGCTCGATATTCAGATCTTCCTGTTCAAGGTAGCTCTCATATCTTTTATCCCCCGGATTGTTCATAGCTCCCTCTTTCCATTCATCTATGAATTCAGGATGGGCAAAACCGGCTGCAGTAGCCACCTGCTCACCCCTGATCCCGTAGCCGATGATCCCCAGCCTGATTTTTTGGGTTGCAGGCGGAGAAGGTTTGACGGGAGGGGAACTGGCATTGATATTTAATTCCTCTAAAATTGAATGATTCAGGTAATGGTCCCTTTTCCTTTTGCGCCACCATGCAATGAAAAATACTCCCAGCACCGGAATGGTGGCCAGACCTTTAAGCATGTCCCGGCGATCGATTTTTCCCGGGCCTCCTTGATTACTGCTATCCATTATTCAATGATTTATAAGTTTATTTTTTACCGAAGAGTATCCGATCAATTCCAAGTATTTGTCCGGTCGGTAATTTATACAATACCCAGAGGGCAAACAGTTCCACCAGGTTTTTATTAACGATAAGGTAGCTGCCTTCTTCGGGCAGTGCATAAGTGAGTCCCGGGAATGGGGGGTGGCTCAGGTAATAAAATGCCATAAGTACTATTCCACCTATTGCTGCCAGGCGCGTGAAAGTACCGAGGATCAGTCCAAGCCCGACCAGGATCAGTCCCCACACATTCAGGAAATCCACTACAGCAAGCACTCCCTGGTTAGCAGCCATAGCATTGAAAAGCCCACTGAATATCCATTGTGAGTCAAGCAGGTATCCTATCGAGGACCAGTCGGGGTTAATTACTTTTACCAGTCCTTCATATAACAAATGCCAGCCTATCAGCATCCTCAGTGATACAAGCGCTGTCAACTGCCATCCGGAATCGTATGACCTTTCCTTATTCATTTTGATATATATTTCTTTTGATAAATGAGTATATTCCCGATGTTGAATCAAAGCTCAAAATTAATTATTTTTTTTTCCCAGGGGAGGAATATTCTCCTAATTTGGAATATTCCCAAATTAATTGTCATTTTCACGCAACCATTCAAATTATAGGATCATCTTTCTTACATAATAATCTCCAATGAGAGCACCCCGGTCCATACAAACTTATATTGCAATCCTGTTTTCTTTCTGTGTTTCTTCTTGTCTTTTTATTGACAGGTCTCAGCATTTATCAGGAGAGGTCAGCTTCGAGCTGTCTGACTGGATATTGCATGAATCGGAAACCAGGTGCGTGGATTTTGATAACTTGGGGAATGCCTGGATAGGTGCAGGGACCAAGCTGGTACAGTTTGAATCATCCGGGGGGACGAAATCATGGCTGGTCGGTTCGGAGATCTACGATATTGCTGTTGCTCCCGGGGGAGAGATATGGATGGGTACTCGTGACAGCGGGCTGGTCTGTTTTGATGACGGGGATCTTATCTACTATACGGTTGAAAACTCTTCCTTTCCCCGTAACTGGATTGCCGAGGTAAAGGCAGCAGCCGATGGAACGATCTGGTTTACCAGCTGTGCTCACCGGTTGGGGGGATTAATGAGGTTCTATGACGGCAACTTCGAATTGTTCACGCCTGAGAATTCCATCCTGAACCAGAATATAGTGTCTAATCTCACTCTTGATCTATCCGGGAACCTGTACTTTTCATCGGCAGGAACCGTAGGGAAGTCCAATGTTTACCGGATATCCGGTGAGCAGTGGTATAATCTTGGTGATGTGGAAGGGACTTTCTACTGGGTTTCGGTCATGGATGTTTCATATACCGGTGAACTGTACCTGGTTGAAGATTTCTCTTTGTCTTCTTCTATGCAGGAGGATAAGCTGTATGTTTACAGTGACAAGGACTGGCACCTGCTGGAGACAGATTTTGATCTTGGATTCCTGCGCCCGCTGGTGGTTGATCGTCGCGGCTATCTTTGGATGCTTAGTTATTCCGGGGAATCACCTATACTGCATGTGTATGACGGAATGGAATGGGAGGAGTCTGAGAAGGGGCAATTTCCTGAAAGTTATATCAGGACAATACAGGTGGATAAAAAAAACAGCATCTGGCTCTGTACTGTTAACGGGGTGATGATACTAGAGCAATAAAACTCTTACATCATTCAGCCAGCTTCGATATAAAGCTGTAACGGCCTGATCCAGCTTCAAGAAGGGTATATTTTCCATTGAATTCAATCAGGGAAATCCCTTCTGACAGGGAAGCCGGTTGCCCGTTTTCCATCACCTCTCCAGTACTGACAGAGGGGATAAATAGGGTGGCCGTGGTATTCACCGGGATAAGCACCTCCAGATGAAGTTGTCCTTCACTGATTTTCCAATTGCTTTCAATAAGTCCCCGTACCGAACGGTAGGATGAATTCACCCACTCCAGGTCGCCCACTACCCCGGGTTTAATTATGAAGCGGTCAAAACCTACGGCTGTTTCCTTGGGACAGATGCCTGCCAGGGACTTAAAGAACCATTCGCTGACTGATCCGTACATGGGATGGTTGTATGAAGCCAGTCCACCGTCCCAGTGCTCCCAGATGGTTGTACCTCCATTCCTTATCATATAACCATAGCCGGGGTAGTCTTCCTGGCCGGTAATCGTATAACCCAGCTCGTTCCGGTCATACATGCGCAGCACATCATACATCATCTTGGTACTGAATATGCCGGTGGACAGATGCCCCTTGTTTTCTTCCATTATATTTCCGGCCAGCACATCCACAGCCGTCAGCTTCTGATCTTCGGGAAGCAGGTCATAGTATAGGGCGAATACCTGTGCTCCCTGGGTAGCTATATCCACCCTTCCGTTCTTTACGAATCCGGCAATGAAAGCAAGTTTGATGTCCTCAGCTAACCGCGAGTATTTTTCCTGATCCTCAGTCTTGCCCAGTATCCCGGCGAATTCAGCCAGGAGCTTAACATGATGGTAATAGAATGCAGTAGCCGTGACACCTTCAGGTTTCGGGGCAATGGTGGCATGATCACTGATACCGGTGGTCAGGATATGATCCGGGGCATGTTCCCGGATGAATTCTATCAGGCGCAGGGTAGTTTCATACTGCTCCTCGATCAGTTTTTTGTCTCCATAGTACCTGTAGAGCCTTTCCTGCATGAAGGGATGGGCCAGCATCCATCCTATGGGACCAGTATCCCCGGTCAGTCCCTTATCGTAAATGGTGTTATCAGGTGCAACCTCGGGCATGCCGCCCGATGGTCTCTGGTCATCCTGGTAATCCCTTACAGATTTGATATAGAAGGATGGCATGTGGTAGTTATACATGTAGGCTTCGCAGGCTGTAACAATATCACCCCCGTAACCGAATTTTTCCCGGCCCGGACAATCGGATTCTATACTGAATACATTGCTCAGGAAGGTCCATTCGGCATTTTCCTGTATCTGGTTGAACAACTGGTTTGAACATTCGAATTCCCCTGCATCCTGCAAATCTGAGTTCATACGCAGGCCGGTCAGGGTTTCCAGTGTGGGTTTCCCC
This sequence comes from uncultured Bacteroidaceae bacterium, assembly GCA_964540005.1. GTDB lineage: Bacteria > Bacteroidota > Bacteroidia > Bacteroidales > SM23-62 > CAZILN01. The sequence goes on from CAZILN010000116.1 coordinate 10,879, forward strand.
GGGTAGCCGGTCAGCTCGATATACCGGAAACCATGGAAGGTGAAACGGCTGTTATAGATTTCCTCACCGCTGCCTTTTAGTATGTATACATCCCTCTGGTCTGCGTTCCGGGGGTGTCCTTCCCGATGCTGGTAATACCAGTTTTCCCGTATGTGGCAGGCAATGGTGGTCAGGTCATTCAGGCTTCCGTCTTCATGAAGTAATTCGCCGTACCGCATCTGTACCCGGGTGCCGGGGGGACCTTCCACTCTCAGTCTTGCGACACCGGCAAAATTCTGTCCCATATCGAAAATGTAAATTCCTGGACTTTGTTCAGTTATATTAACCGGTTTAACCTCCCTGGTAACCCGGATAGGTGGCTGGATCTGGGGAACCAGTCTGCCGCCCGGTCCATCAGTTTTTACGGCAGCTGTCCAGCCTGAATCATCAAAGCCGGGTGAGGCCCATCCTTCCTGTTCCAGGCGGGCATCATACACCTCTCCCAGGTAGACATTGTTCCTGAGGATGGGACCTGTTGAGGTTTTCCAGCTTTCATCGCTGTTGATCCATTCCACTGATCCATCGGCATATTCCAGTTTTAACTGTGCGAGAAGTCGGGGCTGACCTATAGTCAGCACGTCTCTGAGGTTGAGGCGGTTAAAAAGATAAAGGGGCAGGGGGTTGTACCAGCCGTTCCCCAGCATAAAACCTATGGCATTCTCACCTTCCTGCAGCATGCCCGTAATATCATAAGCAGCATACTGTATCCTGCGGGCATAGTTGGTCCAGCCCGGATCAAGCATACGGTCGCCGACTTTGTTTCCGTTCAGGTAGGCTTCATAGTACCCCAGTCCGCATACATACAATCTGGCAGTGCTGACATCCTGCTCCGGGACGAATTCTTTCCTGAAAAGGGGTACGGGGATATCCCGGTACATTCCTGCTTCAGTTTCCGGGGCTGCCCGTCCATCCCATATCCAGCCGGCTTCCCAGTCAGCATCTGAAAGGGCCGTTTCAAACCAGGCCGGCTCGCTGAAAGGGGAGGGGTTCCCGGCCTTGTCCCAGGCACGTACTTTCCAGTAATAACGGCTTGCAGGTTGCAGGGGCTTCCCCTTATAGACAGCCTGAATATTATCGCCGGAATGTACCTTATTGCTCTCCCATATGTTTCCCCTGTTCCGCGCGAGATCTTCAGGATCATCGGATACCAGTATTTCATAAGCACTCTGGTACTGGTTGCGGACTTCAGAGCTGAGCTCCCATGAAAACCTGGGTTCCGGTGTATTTATCCCAATCGGATTGACCCTGTATTCACAGCGCAGCTCCCAGGGCATGATCACACCGGGTACCTTCGTTTCTGAGCATGATCCCAATACAGCCATAAGAACAATACTAAAAATGAAATGTTTCATCGGATTACTTTTTGTATTATTTTGCCAGGTCTGCATATGAAATAAGTTTAATGCCCTTCTCCTTAATTACTTGCATAATTTTCTCACTGGTGAAGGTTTTGGTAACCAGGTCCCGGTCATCGTTTACTCCGTAATAGCCAATATGGCCTATGGCTTCCATTTCCGGTGTGCCCATGGCAGGGTGTTCCACATACAGGTATGTGTTGCCTGGCTCGAGCATGTTCAATCCAGCAATAAAATTATTAATTCTCTCATCCAGTGATTCTCCTTTCTTCCTCATGGGAAAGTATTTCACTCCGTACTCTCCTGTGTTGATATCCAAACCGTATTTGGTCGCCAGTTTGTTGTATACTTCGCCCACCCTGTCATCCCAGCCGGCACATCCCATATGGCAGCTGAGATGGCTGACCTGTGGCAGGTATTTTACGGCCAGTTCGATCTGGGCGCGCATCTCTGCCTCTATCTCAGTGATATCCCATTCCTGTGGCTTCAGTGCCCTGTCCTCAGGAAAATTTTCACCGGGCCACAGCTGGGGATAAAAGTATCCATCCTCATCTGTTATGCTGGGTGCATGGGTCAGCGGGCCCCATTTCATGTTTTCCCATTCGCTGGTTATGGTGATGTGTATACCGACATCCAGACCGGGGTTCTCATTCAGCATTTTAACTGCTTCCGGGAACCATGGACAGGGAACCATTATCTCAACTGATTGCATGATCCCTTCCTGGTAGGATTTGATGCAACCGATATTGGCAGCGTGGGTTGAGCCTATGTCATCACCACGCACTATAAGCCGGATATCTTCACTCTGTTGGCACATCCCCCAGGTGATTGACAGGAATAGTAAGCAAAATGACAGAGTCAATTTTCTCATTGGCAGGAATTTACTTTGTTTCTGGTATGCTGTACAGGAAGGTGCCTGAACACTTATCATTACTAAAATTATGAAAAATATGACAGAAGTAGCCGGCAAAATCTTTATTTTCGAATTTTCAAAACTCAAGGCATTCTAGAGCGGCCAATAAAATCATTTCCCGTATTTTTGGCAAGATTTTAGCAGGCTTATTACATGGTATCACGAATCAAGGAAATATGAAAAGCAGATTACTGATTATTATACTGTTTCTTATGTTCAGAATGACTGGCGGATATTCGCAGGATTATGCTGCACTGAGCATGGCACTGAACATGGGTGATTTTGCCAGCTTTAAACAGCAGCTCGATTCAATAGATGATCCGGATGAAATAGTTATTAACGGATATTCCCTGCTAAATTATTCCATAGTGGGCAAACATAAGGACTTTGTGGAATATTTGATTGGAAGGGGTGTTGATCTGGAAAAGGAAAGCAGGGAACTGACCCCCCTGATGAATGCCACCTGGCATAGCGCGGAAATCCTTGAACTTCTTATAGATGCAGGGGCCGATGTAAACCGGGCTATAGGGCAGCAGACCCCTCTGTCGGTGGCCATACGTGGAAACAGGAATGAAGCCATTAAATTACTGGAATCCGGCGGGGCTACCATAGAATGCAGAGATGGTAATGACGGTCCCTATGTTTTTTATGATACCCTGAATTCGACGACTATCATAATTACGGTTGATGAAAGGAACCGGCTTTCGGTCGATACCCTTGTAACTATGCCCGAAAAACTGATAATCAGGACCCCCAAGAATGATTCTTTTACCGTAGTATTAACAGAACCTGTAACAGAGAAGGAGTCCGTATACAACAATGCGGATAAAATATTTGCCATGTCAGATATCGAGGGAAACTTCGGAAAATTCGCTGCTACTTTAATGGCCCACGGAATTATTAATGAGGAGTATGACTGGAACTTCGGACAGGGCCACCTGGTATTGCTCGGCGATTTCCTGGATAGAGGCAGGCATGTTACACCTATTCTCTGGCTGATTTATAAGCTTGAAAATGAATCTGTGGCTGCCGGAGGGAAGGTCCATTATCTTCTGGGTAACCACGAACTGATGAATATCTGGGGTGACGTCAGATTTGTTAATTTAAGGTATAAGATACTGGCGTATAAGTCAGGAATGGATATCGGCAATTTTTACACAAAGCAAAGCCACTTTGGTGCATGGTTGAGGACTAAAAATGTGATAGAGCAGATAGGGGATATTGTATTTGTACATGCGGGCATCAGTGACACCGTGTTACAGCTTGACTTGTCCATTCCCCGGATAAATGAGATCGCCAGGCAGAGCATCGATGTTCCCTATGATGACCTGTCCAAAGAAGCACAGGTGGTCTTCTTCGATTTTGGTGTATTATGGTACAGGGGGTATACAGCTGATGGAGAAACCAGTAATAAGACTACCCTTGAATCAGTGGAAAAAACACTAAGCTATTTTAATGCCAAACATATAGTCATCGGCCACTGCATTGTGAGGGATATATCCACAGATTATAAGGGGAAAGTCATCCGGATAGATGTTGATCACCACCATGACAATCCATTCAGCGGGATACTCATTACCCCGGACGGAATATACAAAGCCCTGCAATCCGGGGAAAAGGAGCTGATCCTGGAAAGGAACTGAAAGAATCAGGTTCCAGTCACTCTCAGAAAAAAAGTTGTCAGACACTCCGTGGCCGGTTTACCCGGGTAAGGATGTAAGTATGCTTACCAGCTGTTCATGTATCCTGGAGGCAGATGCTGCAATGGTATAGTTGTGGTAAATAGCATCAGCATTTACATCGAACGTGATATCCTTACCCTCAATATCGGCAACAGATCCTCCGGCTTCGCGGATGACCAGCCAGGGAGCCGCAATATCCCATATCTTCGTGGTCTGGTTGACTGAGGCGCCCAGGCGGCCCTCTGAGGTGAAGCAAAAATCAAGCAGCGAATTGGTAGACCGGATGTTCCGTACCCGGGAGGCAAGTTTTTCTATCACCTGCATTTCAGTCCTGGTCCTTCCCGGTATTTCACTGAAATCGAAAGAGTAGGAAATAAGGACATCCTTCAACTGCCTGGCATCTGAGGTCCGGATCGGGACCTCATTCTTCCGGGCTCCTTTTCCTTTTTCGGCGTAGTACATTTGTTTTTCAAGCGGAAGGTACATCCCTGCCTGTATGGGTTCTCGTTCATGGAACAATACCAGCATGATGCCGAACCAGGGGAGACCGGCGGCAAAGTTCGAGGTCCCGTCAAGGGGGTCTATCACCCAGGTATATTCAGAATCATTCCCGGTGAACCCGCTCTCCTCTGAAATAATATTACAGGGTTCCGACACACGGGCCAGGACTTCAAATATGGCTTTCTCGGCTGCAAGATCTGCTTCTGTAACAATAGAGCTGTTATTTCCCTTTACCTGAATGTTCTTAACATTCCCGAAATAACTGAGCAATACCTCTCCGGCATTTTCAAGAGCAGTATATATGAAATCTTTTGCCAGTTCAGCTTTCATCCTTGCCGGTATTTTGATTGTTGATAGTCACTTTGTTCCCTATTACGAAGGTCCGGGAAATTCCGAGTTTCCGGGCCAGTGAGTATGCCAGGCAGTTTAAGGGTACTATGGATGTTACAGGTGATAAATATTCATTAACATCCCTTTCTTTCCAGATAACTGTACTTGCACCGGCTCCGGTGATTGTCTCAAAAAGCTGCCCGGTTCGTTGCTTTAGCGGACCCTCGGCCGAAATACCTATCACAAGACTTCCAGGCGCGGATTCCTTGGGACCATGATCATATTGCGGCAGAGCCATGGGCATAAAAGGGATTTTCGTGCACTCTGTAAGGACGAGGGCAGCCTCACAGGCTGTGGCTATATTCGGACCATTACCCAGTACATAAATTCCATTGATGCTGCCGGAGGTGTATTTATTATAGATTTGCTCAGCCTGTCTGTCTCCCCATTCTTCGTATTTTTGCATGCTATTCTCCAGGACCTTTATTGCCTTTTCAGTATCGATGTCCATACCCTGGTAAAGGCTGATCAATGTATTTACATAGCTTTTTGTTGAAGAGTGTTCTTCCGCCCCGGCATGGATATCAATTACCTGTCTTGCTTTCGTGGATGCGGCCAGGGGACTGTCTGTATTATTTACAATGGCAACATACTCAGTGAATCGTTCAATATTCCATACGGTTTCGGAACTGCAGCCCGATTGGGATAACAGCACCCCCACCGGGAAATCCTTGTTTTTATGGCTGTAGTGGTAATATTCTGAAGCTATTTCAGGGAGTATATTACAGCCCAAGTATTTAAGTGCAAGAGGGGCAAAATAGGATGATCCCATACCGATATAAGGTACCTTTTCAGGCAGTCTGATATTCCGGTTTTTTTCATAGCACATCCTGGTTTTTTCCGGTATTTCCCTGATTTCATTGATCATAATAAGACCTTTATATCATCTTCGGCGGTCCTGAATGTTTTGCGGACAGCGGCTGGATAATTAATCAAAGCTATTAAAATTCGAAGAGATATTAGCCACTTACAGATTTATGAATTAGATTAGCGGTATAAAAATCTTTAAAATTTCAAACGAATAAAACGAAGATGAAAAAAACAGTTGTTGCATTATTCCTGCTTACACTCGGTTTCGGTCTTATAGCTCAAACCGGGAAGGTATTTGATGATCTGTCCATGGAAAGTAAACTGCTGAAAATGGAGCGTAAGTATGCCGTTTACCTGCCCCCGGATTATGAAAGCTCTCAACGCAGTTACCCTGTCCTTTACCTGCTGCATGGCGGCGGGGATGACCAGTCCGGCTGGGTACAGTTCGGTGAAGTCCTGCATATTGCAGATAAAGCGATCAGGGAAGGCAGGGCCACGCCCATGATCATTGCAATGCCTGATGCCAATACCGGGCGACGGGGCTACACCAATGATGCAAGCGGGGAATGGCTGTATGAGGATTTTTTCTTTGAGGAATTCATCCCATACATTGAAGGGAAGTACCGGATAAGATCCGAAAAAAGATACCGTGCCTTGGCCGGGTTATCAATGGGCGGTCATGGGACCTTCATATATGCCCTCCATCATCCCGAATTGTTTGCCGCAGCCTGTCCATTAAGTGCCAGTACCGGATCTATGTCTCTTGAAGATGCAAAAAGAAGGATAGAAAGGTCGGAAGAGAATGCATCGGATGAAGATATAGTAGCATATTTTAAAAAATACAGTGTCCTGCAGCTGCTGGAAGATGTACCTGTTGAAGAGATACGCTCAGTTCGCTGGTATATTGATTGCGGGGATGATGATTTTCTGTATGAAGGCAACAGCCTGGCTCATATAGCCATGCGTAAAAAGGAGATCCCTCATGAATTCAGGACCCGCGACGGGGGACATACATGGACATACTGGCGTGAGTCACTGCCCGTGGTGCTGGATTTCGTATCCATGAGCTTCCATCAGCATTAATCCGTTTTCCCGATATTCTGGTACCGCAGATAGGATTTTGAAATTTTTAATTCTGTTTCCTGTTCCGGCGCAATAATTTCAAAATCGACAATGCTGTCTGTATCATATTCCTTAAGCAGGGTAACCGGCGCCCATCCCCACTGGTTCCACTCCTGTAGTAATGAATATAAAGTATGTTAACAAGTTCAGGTTTGTACAATAATTAGTAAATGAGATGAAGAGCTTGATGAATAGAGTTTTAATAACGGCAGCAATCCTCCTGTTATCTGTTGCAAATTCAGGAGTGGCAAAATCTGAAGAAACTGCCGATCAGATACATTTCTCAATTATCAGCAATACAGCTGTTACATTCGACTGGGTCGGAACAGCCGATCGAATCAGCTACGGTACCGACTCTACTGACCTTGGTATAACTGTATCAGCAGAAAATCCTGATTTCTTGCCGGTTACATCTCCCTGGGTGTCGGATCCCGGGCCTTACTGGGAAGCTAAGCTTACCGGGCTTACTGAGAACACAAAATATTATTATAAGGTCGGCAGTGATGGACAGGTAAATAGTTTCAGAACTCCGCCTGTACGGGGTACATCGGATTTCAGGATCTGTTCTACAAGCGATATGCAAAGCAGCACTTCAGAATGTGTGGCTATATTCAATCAGATTGCTGAGATGAACCCTGATATAGTTATTACAACCGGCGATTTAACCGGCGGGGATTCCGGCGGACAGACATATGTTGGAGAACGTTTCCATGATGCGATGGTATGGTCATTAAATGCTGCCTGGATGCCTTGTTGGGGAAATCACGACTGGGAAAATCCGGGTTCAGATGACCTGAGAACCTATAAGGGCCGTTTTGATTTACCCAATCCCCAGACATGCCCAAGCTCGCCTGAGGTCAGTTGTTGCGGTGAAGACTGGGGCTGGTTTTATTACGGTAACACAAGATTCATCAGTATGCCCGAATGTTTCAGCAGCTCCACGACCTGGCAGGATTGGTCAGTAGCGGTAGAACCAATATTCAGTGAAGCCCAGGATGATCCGGAAATCACTTTTATAGTAAGCTTTGGCCACCAGTCTGCCTATACAAGTTCTGACGGACGCTACCCGGGATCGGGAATCCAGCAGTCCATACTGAACGGGTTGCATACAAATTATCCGAAATACAGGCTTGATTTGACCGGTCACAACCATCAGTACGAAAGATATTCTTTTAGCACCGGAATGACATATATTATCAACAGTACGGCCGGATCATATTTCCATGGATGGGACAGCCCCGTCAAGCCGGATAACTGTAATTTTCGTGCTATCCACTATGGTATTCTGGTCCTCGAATTTTCTGACAACGCCATTCAGGGCCAGTTTGTCTGCTCTGTTGGCACATCCAATAGCGGCACATGGTATAAGCCATTAGAAGAGGATGTT
>CAZILN010000117.1:0-4932 GCA_964540005.1 uncultured Bacteroidaceae bacterium
GGCTAAAAAGATCTACACCCTGGCCTATGAAAGGAAAGAAGAGCTATGCGGACCCTATGCCACTGTAATAGATATAGATGAAGATACTTTGCCACCACCGGCGATAGTATATACCTGGGACGGCAAACAATTTTCCGGCAGCCTCCGCCATATCCCGGGTCATTCACTGTACAATCCCAGTTTCAGGCAATTAATTCATGTTGGTTACAAAGTAGCCGCCGAACTGGGGGACGAGTTCTATTCTGCCCTGGTGGAGTATTCATCAGTTATCGGTGAAAATGTTTATGAGAATATTTTTGACAGGCATATAAAGCGTCTTTTCCTTTAATACACACATCTATGAAACAGTTTCTCGATCAGAACTTCCTCCTGGAAAGCCAGACGGCTAGAATCCTTTTTCATGATTTTGCCCGGGATATGCCCATTATAGATTACCATTGCCACCTGCCTCCTGATGAAATCGCTTCGGACAAAAAATTTGATAACCTGACCCGTATCTGGCTGAACGGCGATCATTACAAATGGAGGGCCATGAGGGCCAATGGTATACCGGAGAAGTTTATTACGGGTGATGCTGATGATATGGATAAATTCATTAAATGGGCAATAACCGTTCCCTATACATGGAGGAATCCACTGTATCACTGGACCCACATGGAGCTTAAAAATCCTTTCGGTATCAGCAAACTCCTGCACCAGGGAACAGCCGGTGAAATTTGGGAAGATACCAGGGAGATGCTCCAAAGCAATGATTTCAGTGTCAGGAATATTATGCGTAAAATGAATGTGGAACTTGTTTGTACAACAGATGATCCGGCGGATAGCCTTGAGCACCATATTAAAACAAGAGAGGAGGGTCTCGATATCAGGATGCTGCCTGCATGGAGGCCGGATAAAGCCATGGCTGTTGATGATGCCGGTACTTATAATGTTTACCTGGACCGGCTCGGAGAGGTCGCCGATACTGAAATCAGCTCTTTTGAGGACCTGATGCGGGTCCTGGACCGGAGACATGATTTTTTTCACGAACAGGGATGCCGCCTTTCGGATCACGGACTGGAAACATTTTATGCTGCCGACTATACTGAAGCAGAGATCAAAGCCATCTTTAAGCGGGTCCGCTCCGGCAAATCACCCGCGACAGAAGATATCCTGAAGTTTAAATCTGCCATGCTGGTTCATTTCGGGATTATGGACCATGGGCGGGGATGGACACAGCAGTTCCATATCGGGGCTATCAGGAACAACAACTCCAGGATGTTCCGCAAGCTGGGTCCGGATACGGGATATGATTCCATAGGCGATTTCGAAGTCGGGCGGGCCATGTCGAAGTTCCTGGACAGGCTGGCTTCAGAGGATAAGCTGACAAAAACCATAGTCTACAACCTGAATCCCAGGGATAATGAATTGATCGCCACCATGTTATATAATTTTAATGATGGTACCATAGCCGGTAAAATGCAGTACGGTTCGGGATGGTGGTTCCTGGATCAGCCAGACGGTATGCAAAAACAAATTAACTCACTTTCGAATATGGGACTGCTGAGCAGGTTTGTGGGCATGCTGACAGATTCAAGGAGTTTTCTATCCTTCCCCAGGCACGAATACTTCAGGCGGATACTCTGTAACATCATCGGTAATGATATTGAGAAGGGGATACTGCCCAACGATACCGGCCTGGCAGGAAAAATGGTACAGGACATCTCCTACAATAATGCAAAAAGCTACTTTGGTTTTTACGACTGAGTCCCGCCTTACTTACTTCAGCTTAAAAGAAGCTTCCATCAGATCTGTTGATGGCACAGAGATGGCTTATAAATCTTGCCAAAATAAAATTATTGGTCTACATTTATCAGAGTATTATCTTTATTGCTCTGACCTGCAGATTTAGATGATTGTAAATCTTTTATCTCATACTTTATGAAAAAAAATAAGCTTTTTGTTATCCGGGTAGCATTGATTGTCGCATTGGGAGGATTTCTGATGGGATTCGATGCTTCGGTGATATCCGGTGTGGTAAAATTCATAGAACCACACTTCAATCTTTCAAAGATTCAGCTGGGATGGTCCGTCAGTTGTCTTACACTGATGGCAACACTTGCTATGATGGTGGCCGGACCGGTCAGTGATATCATTGGAAGAAGGACAGTTCTCAAATGGGCAGCAGTCCTGTATTCGGTTTCAGCCGTCGGATCAGCCCTGGCTCCCAGTTTCCCGGTACTTGTGCTGGCCCGGATGATCGGAGGAATTGGAGTAGGCGCCTCTCTCATCATTGCTCCCATGTTCATCGCAGAAATATCTCCACCTGATTCGAGAGGCCGGTTGGTGTCATTTAATCAGTTGAATATAGTAATCGGGATTTCAGTTGCCTTTTTTACCAACTTCCTTATTCTCAGATTGGGATCCTCGGAGGCTGCATGGGCTGAAACACTTCGTTTCAGCGAATATAACTGGAGGTGGATGCTTGGCCTTGAAACCCTCCCGGCCGTATTCTATTTCATTGCTTTATTCTTTGTGCCTTGCAGTCCAAGATGGCTCATGATGAAAAACAGATCAGATGAAGCTCTGGTCATTATGAAAAAAGCCAGCGGTGAAGAAACGGCAATGGTTGAATTCAATAATATTAAAGACAGCATTCAATCCGGTGTTAAGAAAGAAAAGGTCCCACTTAATGAATTGTTCAAACCGGCCCTGAGACTGGTTCTTTTAATTGGAATAACGGTGGCGGTCCTTCAGCAAATAACAGGTATTAATTCAGTCTTTTTTTATGCTCCTATGATTTTTGAGCAATCGGGAATAGGGACAGATGCAGCTTTCTCACAGGCCATCCTGGTGGGACTGACCAACCTGGTTTTTACAGTCATTGCCATTTTGACTATTGATAAACTGGGGCGAAAACCCCTCCTTGGCATTGGTCTTGCAGGAATAGCGGTTTTCATGTTTCTACTCGCAGCCGGATTCAATTCTGCGTCTTACTGTCTGAGTGCAGCATCAATTGAGCAATTGCCTGATGAACTCGATAAAGAGAAATTATACATTATACAGGACCAAACATTCGACAGTGATATTATATTTAAGGATAAGCTGACAGAAATACTTGAGCCCTCAGTAGTAAAAGAATATGAATCTGATCTTATTACCGGTGCTATAGATATGAATCCATTGTTGATACTTTTTGGGATAATCGGTTTTGTGGCATCTTTTGCAGTGTCCATTGGTCCGGTTATGTGGGTGCTGTTTTCGGAAATGTTCCCGAATTGGATCAGGGGACTGGCAATCTCCTTTGTCGGGTTTATTAACTCACTGGTCAGTTTTTCTGTTCAGCTTGTTTTTCCATGGGAACTGGCTACACTGGGCACTGCAGGCACCTTTTTATTATATGGGATTTTCGGCGCAATAGGATTTGGCTTGGTCATGTTTCTGGTGCCGGAAACAAAAGGAAAATCACTTGAAGACCTGGAGAAATTGCTCGTTAAATAAAATATAAACATAAAAGAATCGCCTGATGAAAATCCGAAACCTTCTCATTAGCCTTCTGATCCTGGCAATATGCATCAGCCAGTACGGATGCCGCCAGGGTAAATCATCCACTGATGCCATCGTGGTGAAGGTAGAAGCAGAAAACCATACCTTCGCAAGCAGCGAATTTGAAATCCTGACTCTTACAAAGGGTGATCAAATCGTATATATCCCGGATGGCGGCTGGCTTGCATTTGATATTTCAATACCGGTGACCGGCAGGTATAAAACACAGCTTCACATGGCCTCCGATAATGAAGCCGGACTATCCTGCCGGGTAGAAGATTATTATGACAATCCAGATGGCCGGCAATATTTTATTACCGGCAATATGCTTTGTCCCCATTCATCTGATGATGAGCTGATTACCATATTCAAAGATGGCAGTCCCCTGAATAAAGGGCTCCATAAGATGAAACTTCACGCAGACAGCGGGGGAGTCAGGATAGACTGGATCAAGTTTACCCTGCTAAAGGAACACAGGCCAAGCCCTGAACTTCTTACACAAGAAACTTCCGGTGAACAATGGAATATAGTCTGGTCTGATGAATTTGAAGAAGAAGGTATGCCCGATACTTCAAAGTGGACATTTGATATTGGCAACTGGGGTTGGGGAAATTTCGAGTTGCAGTATTATACCGAAGGCCGGCTTGAAAATGCCCGGATGGAGGATGGCAATCTGATTATTGAAGCACATAAAGATGATCTTAACGAAGCCTGGACTTCGGCAAGGTTAACAACCAGGGGGAAAATCAGCTTTTTATACGGCAAAATAGAGATCCGGGCAAAGGTACCGGCACAAAGGGGCAACTGGGCCGCCGGATGGACACTGGGAGATGAGTACATCGACGAATTATCTTGGCCCTATTGCGGTGAGATCGATATACTGGAATCTGTAGGATACGAAATTGATGATGAAAGCGGGGATGGATCAGCGCATGCATCAATACATTGCGGGGCGTATTATTTTAAACTTAACAATCAACCCACATCCATTACGCCGGTGAAAAACATGAATAATGAATTTCACTCTTACGCATTAGAGTGGTTCCCTGACGGCATCAAAATATACGTAGATGATCTTCATTATTTTAGCTATGATGATACATCAGATTCATTGTCCTGGCCCTATAACAAAGCCCAGAATATAATTCTTAACCTGGCCATGGGAGGAGGCTGGGGTGGCCTCAGGGGTCTGGATGAAAATATGACATCACAGCAGTATATTATCGATTATGTCCGTGTTTACGAATTAAGATGAAGAAGCGGAGTATTCTTATCGGAGATACTATACTGAAAACTAATGAACACCAGGTTAAGGGTGAATTTGTTTACCTGGGTGGAGAAAGGTATTATAAGATTTCAGATTATGACATGATGCCACCGTTCTTCATGAGCATAGTCAGTGCTTCA
>CAZILN010000118.1:0-15916 GCA_964540005.1 uncultured Bacteroidaceae bacterium
TCCATTTCATGCAGGCCCACTTCCATGGTAAAATCTTTCCGCTTAAAAGTAGTGGCACATCCCCCGGGCCTGTCATGCTGTTCCAGCAGCAATACCGATTTCCCTTCTTTGGCGAGTTTTGCCCCGGCTGTCAATCCTCCAAGTCCCCCGCCTATTATTACAACATCATATTCCATGCACTGATTTTATTTATCTTCCGGAATCGGGTATCGCTTGAATTCAGCAGTCCGGTCAAACAGGTACCGGTAAGTAATGTAATGTTTAACCGGAACACTGCCAACAGACATGAAGATCTTGCGCATCCTGGGATTGAAATCTCCTACCCATGAAAATTCAATCTCCGTATAATGAGGTTTGCGTTCCATTGCCCGTGCTACATTAAGGATAATGCCTGATTCGACGCCTAGCCCCTGGAATTCCGGTATGACCCCCATCAGAACGCCTCTGGCCCTGGTCATGGTCTTTTTCTTTTTATGATAGAGGAACTTCAGCATTGCAAGAAGGTTTAGTTTACCGTTCAGATGCTTAAAGATCTGGTTTACATCCGGATACATTAAATATATGCCAATAGGTCTCCCCTTATAATATGCCAGCCAGTTAAATTCATCCTCCATGATTGCCCTGGCCTTTTTAAGCGTTTTTTTTATGTATTCCACTTCCAATGGTTCAAAATTCTCCTTGAAAGAAGCCCAGGTTGGATTAAATACCTCAACAAAATCTTTAACCTGCTGATCAACTTTCTTCCACTCGAAATGTTCGAATTTATAATCCGGTTTTTTTGTAATCCATTCGGCAATTTTACTGAAACGGGGAGGAAGTTCTTTTTTAACATCAAGATGAAACCCTTCCTGTTTATAGTAGGTTCTGAATCCATATGATTCGAAGAGCTCCTGATAATAAGGAGGATTGTAAGCGATCTCGTAGGAAGGATGAGTAAAGCCATCAACAAGCAGGCCCCAGTATTTATCGGTTTCTCCGAAATTGACAGGGCCATCCATTGCTTGCATACCCCTGTCCTTGAGCCATTTAGCAGCAGTGTCGAATAAAAGAAATGCTGCTTCCCTGTTATTAATGCACTCAAAAAATCCCATGCCCCCGGTAGGCTGGTTGTGTTTTGTAGCGGTATTGTGATCAATAAAAGCTGCTACCCGTCCTGAGGGCCTGTTGTGTTCATCAAACATTACCCACCTTTCTGCTTCTCCGTGTTTGAAGTAAACATTTTTTCCTGGATCAAAAATGGCCTCAATTTCTTTATCCATGGGACATACCCAGGTGTCATCATCCTTGTAAATGATCCTTGCTGTATTATGGAAATCCTTGCGGGTCTTTCGACTGCTAACCTTTACTGTCTTCATAAGCTGCAGGCATTATAGCTAGGATTGCCTCCTGTAGATCTCATTAAGTAAGCCGGCATATCTGGATTTAATGACCTTTCGTTTCATTTTAAGACTGGCCGATAATTCTCCTGTTGCGGGCGACCACTGGTCCGTTACTATCCTGAAACGATGTATCTGTTCATATTCGGCAAGTGATTTATTCAACAGGGATACTTCCTGGTTATATGCATTTACCACTTCCGGCAGGGCTATGAGATCATGATGCTCCTGGTTGTTCCACAATTCATGGGATTTACACCAATCGACCAGGTAGGTAAAATCCGGAACCATCAGGGCGCTGGCAAATTTCTCATGTTCCCCGACTACCATGACCTGGTCAATAAAGGGAGATTCCTTTAAGCGGTTCTCAATGGGCTGAGGGGCTATGAATTTCCCGCTCGACAGTTTAAAGATCTCTTTTTTCCGGTCGGTAACGGCCAGGAATTCCCCGTCCTCCCAGTGACCCACGTCCCCGGTGTGGAACCAGCCCTCCTCATCAAATACGGTTCGTGTAAGCTCCTCATCCTTGTAATATCCCATCATGATATTATGGCCCCTGCACAGGATCTCCCCATCCCCGGCAATCTTAACTTCCACTCCATCAATAAGGGCTCCGACAGTTCCCAGTCTGCAAAAGGGTTTTTCCTGCCGGTTAATAGTAATAATGGGAGATGTTTCGGTAAGTCCGTACATATTCAGGATCTTGAGCCCGCTAGCCCAGAATATTCTCTCAAGCCTGGGCTGCAGGCTGGCCCCTCCACATCCCACCAGGCGTGCATGTCCCCCAAGCGCTTCTCTCCATTTGCTGAAGATCAATTTATCGGCAATCCGCAGTTTCCTGTAATAGAACCAGGATTTTTCTCCAAAAGGGTTATATTCCATTCCCAGTTTTACTGCCCAGAAAAACAGGGTTTTTTTGAATCCCTGGAGACTTCGTCCCTTTGCGAGTACATTATCAAATACTTTTTCAAGTATGCGGGGAACCGCATCGAAGCCGGTAGCTTTTATCTCACGCAGGTTAACGGCGATAGTTCCCATGTTTTCAGCATAGTATATGCAGGCTCCTGAATACTGGGTCTGGTAGTTACCCAGCCTGCCGCCAACATGGCATAAAGGCAGGATACTCAGGTACCTGTCCCCGGGGCCCAGTTTAAACACCTCAACAGCCGCCAGGAAGTTTTTTACCAGGTTATCGTGGGATAACATTACTCCTTTACTGGTTCCGGTCGTCCCGGAAGTATAGATAATGGATGCAAGATCTCCGGGTTTGATCCCTGTTTTCAGCTTTTCTGTTTTTTCAATGGTTTCAGGGGTACAGTTCTTTCCTTTATCCACGATTTCCATCCAGTTGGAAATACCCGCCAGCTCATCGAATGTATAAACGAATTCCACCGTGGAGACCTTCTCGAATGCAGGTTTGATCCTGTCATAAAGGACCTTATCGGAGATCAGCACCATCCTGGCATCGGAATGCTCCAATATATATAGGTATTCATCCACACTCATGGATGTATAAACAGGCACATGCACCACCCCGATCATGGACATGCCATGGTCCACAAAATTCCATTCGGGCCGGTTGTTGGTAATGGTAACGACTTTATCTCCAATGTTAAAACCAAGTTCTAACAGGCCATAGGCAAAAAAATTACAGAATTTGTTGTACTGACCGGAAGAGTACCTGATCCATTGTCCGTCTTTCTTGGCTGCCAGTACATCATTTTCGGGGAAAAGCTGAAGATACCTGTCAAGCAGGTCGAAGGTTCGTGTAGGTTTCATTTCGGGATATTAGGGGTAATGCAAGATAATAATTCTGTCTGGATCGGAATTAAAGCATATGCCTTAATTCATTCAGTTATCCTGTAGCAAACCAGTTTTTCATCATTCCTGACATATATATGGTATCCTGAAAAAGCCGGATGGGACCAGCAGACTCCTCCCCGGGGGTTGGGAGACATTGGGACCGGCTTGATTAGGTTGACCCTGCCGTACTGCTGTATACCCTCCGGGGTGAAGCGGCAAAGGATGAGGTCGCCCAGCTCATTGAAAGCCCAGATCTTTTTTCCCTGCCTGATAAAATGCACATTGGCCCACCTGCCCTTTGGCACCAGGGTGATATCCTCCCAGATACGGTCCCCGGTTAAAAGCTCGAGGCAGCGCATTTCTCCGTAACTGTCAAGGCCATAAACATAATTCCCTTCAATGACAGGGGTAGATATGCAACAATGAAGGGCGTCTGTTTTGATTTCATTTTCTCCGAAACGGTGCCAGACCAATTCCGCCTTCAATTCATTCTGTTCAAGCCTGATCAGCATGGACCCGTCAAAGAATCCGCTCAGGAAAAGATAGGGAGGGACATAGACTGGTGAGGGGACGTTCATGATCATGTTATTGGGAGTAAAGGGTATTTTCCAGAATACCTCACCGCTGCCGGGATCCAGTCCGGCCACATTGTCTCCGGTCCAGCAAACCAGGACCCGCTGCCCGGACTGATTTATAATTATCGGGGCTGAATAGGAGGCATCATCCCCGAGGGCCCGCCAGGCCTCCTGGCCGGTGAATTTGTTGAAGGCCATGATGCAGGCCTCAGGCTGGCCTCCTAGCTGGACAATTATCAGGTCGTTTTCTATTATTGGCGAAGCAGCCAATCCCCAGGTGGGGATCCGGCTGTTGAATTCTTCAAGTGAATTATGATGCCAGCGGACCTTTCCAGTTTCAGCATCCAAACAGAACAGGTGGCCCATGGTCCCGAATGAGTAAGCCATACCATCATTTATAAGCACTGATGCTCTGGGCCCGATAGGATAACCTACACTGAAATATTCACAGGGATACTCATGGCACCAGAGTGATTTTCCTGATCCGGCGTCAAAACACTGTACCCTTTCTGCAGGTTCCGGATTTTTAACATAATCCATCAGGTATACCAGGCCACCGGAAATGGTGGGGCCGCAATATCCTGATCCGACAGCTGTTTCCCAGGTTTTAGTAATATTATCCGGACCGAAATGATTTAGCTTAAGATCAATATCCCAGATCCCGTTGCGATCAGGGCCCCTCCACTGTGGCCAGTCGGAATACTCAATTGGAGGACGGCAGGCGGATGAGAGAATGCAGAAAAAAGGAATGAAAAATAATGGAACAGTTCTCATGAGCATCAGGTTAACAGGCTGAAAAATAGAAAATATTATGATTCAGCCAACATCAGAACGCAACTCCTTGCAGTCTTACTGCATCTAAGAATTGAAAATTGTTTGATTTTGTAATAACTTGCATAAAATATTCAACTTATAATGAAAACAATAAAGTATGTAATCACAGTTTTCATACTTTCAACACTGACCGGCCATGTAATATACTCACAATCAGGTTTTGACCTGATTGAGTACATGCAATTCCTGGAAAGCAACAAAACCCTGACGGCAGCACAGCTGCTGGATCAGTATTCACCCCAAACAGTATATTACTCAAGCAGGACGAATCCGGGGGATCTGGACGGAGTTCCCTGGTTCGATTCAATTAACCGGGTATACCAGTTAACCGGTGCGGAGGAGGAATTACTGGCCAATAACTATTTCATGGTATCTGAACGGATGAGTTCTTACAGCTGGGCCGAAGCTTTTATAAAGATCTATTCAAATGATCTGCCACTGTTTATAAGTACAGATTTTGTACTTCATTCACTTCATGAATCATATGATGAGATCCTTAAAACACTTGAGTGGCAGTTCCTGGAGCCGAACCTGGATGTATTGCTGGCTGCTCTGTGGGGATCATATCCTGCCCTTTATAATAAATACAGTAGTGATACACGCATGCTGGAAGCACTGTCAGATGTAGACCTCTATGTTTCTGTCGCCCGCTCACTCCTGACAGGTGATGAATATTTGCCACAGAAGAATGATAAAACATTGTACAATATCGTTATGCAGGCCATAGAAAACGAGAATATGGAGGCTGTACCTCTGTTCACAATTGAACCAAGAACCAGGACAATAGATTTCAGCCAGTTCAAACCCAGGAGCCACTATACAGAAGAATTTTGGGATGGACTGGAGACCAGGACCCTGGAAGATTATTTCCGGGCTATGATGTGGATGGGGCGCATAAGCTTCCTGTTAACCGCCCCGCCTTCCAATCCATGGGAGCCTGACTGGACAGATGAGGAACTTCTCAGGATGCAGCTGGGGGCACTCTTGCTGAATGAGCTGCTCTATTCATGCGGGGAAGCAGAACGTTTGCAGAAACATGAACAGATCATTACTTTTTTTGTAGGTGATGCAGATAATATGACGACGGAACAGCTTCACGATCTGGCACTGCAAAAGATTGAATCACCAGTTGATCTGTATGATGATGATACATTCTCTGCATTTAAAGAGGTGCTGAACAGCTCTGATGATTACGGGCAGAAGATCATGGGGAATTGTTTCTATGTGGATCCTGAAACGGAGGACCCCGGACAATTGCCTGTATCCTTCAGGTTAATGGGACAGAAATTCCTGCTGGATTCTTACGTCCTGAGCGAAGTGGTCTATGACAGGATCATTTATGAGAACGAAAAGATCTACCGTGGACTGCCCGATCCTCTCGATGTCATGGCAACCCTGGGGAATGAAGATGCCATGGCCCTGCTTGAGGAAGAACTGGAAACCTATAAATATGCCTATAAGGTCAATTCCATTAAATACCTGGTTGATGCTTATGATGAGGATTTCTGGGAGCAGTCACTGTATAACACATGGCTGGCTGCCATCAGGGAACTGAATCCCCTGTCCTCATCCGCCAGGCTTCCTTATTTTATGCAGACAACAGCATGGCACCTGGAAAAACTGAATACCCAGCTGACATCATGGGCCATGCTGAGGCATGATAACCTCCTGTATGGCAAGCCTTCCTATACGGGTATGACAGGATGTTCCTTCCCATATACCTATATTGAGCCCTATCCTACATGTTATGAGCGCATTCAGCTCTTTGCAGAAAATGCAGTTGACTTCATTGATGATGTACTTGCTGACACTGATTTCAGGAGTAAAAGTGAAATAATTGCATATTATACCCGGTATGCAGAGATCATGGGGATCTTCAAAGAGATTACGGAAAAGGAACTGGCCGGAACGGCTTTGGATGAAACTGAAATGGAGTTCCTGAAGACGATGGTCAATAGCATGATGGTTTCCGGTCCGTCTATCACCGGATGGTATAATGATCTGTTCTTTAACTGGGGTGGCCTGGACTTTGATTATAAAGTGGCTGATGTGCATACTGAACCGACGGATGAATTTGCGAATATTGTAGGGCATGTGC
Source organism: uncultured Bacteroidaceae bacterium (assembly GCA_964540005.1). Lineage (GTDB taxonomy): Bacteria > Bacteroidota > Bacteroidia > Bacteroidales > SM23-62 > CAZILN01. The sequence continues at coordinate 6,687 of CAZILN010000118.1, forward strand.
TTCATGTAGGCAGCGGGCGTATAAATACCGGGGTATTCCTGACCCCCAATCCTGTCAATCCCGTTCAGCTGATGGCTTTTGCAGGTCCCGTATCTTCTTTTCATTATGAAGTCACAGATAATTTCTACCGTTATAACGATGATGAATGGGAAAAGAATTTCCTATGGAACAATACGGGAGCCCCTCCTCGTCCTGACTGGGTCTCTGGTTACCTGGCAGGTGCCAATGGCGGGAAACTACCGGATGGAAGAAATCTGAAAGGGGAGGTTTATACGGGTACTCATGCTGAACCGTATGAAGCAATGAATGAGATCGATTACATGCTTGCCTTTCCTAATCCTGTGAATGATATTGTTCATCTGCGTTTTATCCTGAACCAGTCCAGGGCTGTGAACGTCAAGATATATGATGTAACCGGGAAAATGATCCTGCAGCAATTCCATGGCATTTTAAACCCGGCAGAACACGATATTGCCATGGATTTATCAGAACTGGTAAAGGGTATGTACCTGATACGGTTCAGGTCCGGTGACGTGATCATTTCGAAGGAGATTATTAAGTTGTAGTCAGCTTAGTATCCGGGTCATTCCCGGGAGATGATTTATTCCTTTTCCTGAAAGCAGAGGGAATCACCGTAAAGTTCTTTATACTGAATTTCCTTGCCAGCAATTCCAGCCCTACAAGAGATATCACTCCCCCGGGAAGAATGACTGCAGTAATAAAAACTGAGAAACGCCCCACATCCTTCAGCTGCTCTACGGCTGCTTTTACTTCCTCCCTGGTAGGAGGCTCAGTTCGGGTATCGAGCTGCAGCTTATGCGACAGGAGGCGGAAAAAAGATTCAGCCATTTCGCGGGTTTCAATGGCTTCCTGGTCCAATCCCTTCATAGTCTTATCAATAAAACCTTTGGCTTTATCTGCATACTGGCTGGCATATTCTTTTTGCTCAGTTGAAATACCGTCCTTAAGAATATCCTGTAAATGCCTGATCCAATCTTTATTCATGAGGATTTCAATATTATGTTTCATTCAACATTTACCTGAGGCCTGGGGTTTAATAACTTCAGAGTACTAATGTGACAGCTGCAGTCATAACCTTTTCCCTGAACCGGTTCATGGCCCTGGCAAAGCTCCCTTTTTTAAGAAGGGTAATCTCTATGTCTATTCCCTGCTGCAGACTCAACAGAACCAGTTTACTGCGTGGGAGCCCACCTGAGCGGTTCCTAGATAACCACAGGTGTTCATGCTCCTCAATGATCTCTGCAAGCATGGATTTCATATCTTCAAGATAGGCTATCCTTGCCTCGTTTTCCATCTCATTACGGGCCATTACGTAATTCTTAAGATGCGCACCCATCCGGATCATTCGTATGGCGTTTGTATATTCGTCGGTGATCAGTTTCGATTCCGGCACATGCATTTCAGCCAGGATAAGCGAATCTTCCAGATTGTCGAGGTATGAAAGCAGGGCGCTGTACTGAAAGGCATGTTTGTTACTGAAGCGTTCTGCAATCTCTTCTGTATTGAACTGGTTGGGCGCCAGGCTTGTCAGGGTGCCTTCAAGAGATTCCAGGATCTTATCATACATGACCCTGTCCCTTATCCCGAACTGGTATGATAAATTGCAAAGAGTCATATTGAACATCAGGATCTCTTCGAAGCGGTTGTATCGTCCCAGGTCAAGGCTGAAAGTACCCATAATATTCCGGTGGTCCTTGTATATAAAGGTATTCAGGTAATCAGTCAGCAGGGATTCAGACAAACCATTTGCATTCCAGCTCCACCCGGCTCCCCAGGCAAAGCCGGCATAGCTTACAGGCAGGTATTGCCAGTGCCCCATATCCCCCCAATCGGTTACCATCATCCCTTTGGCTCCATGTTTCAGCCCGCTTTTGACTGCATTACTGATATTATTATACATATTATTGGTCCGGCCACTGAAGGTGGTCCAGCTGCTGGTACCCGGACAAACAAGGAAGTCCAGATCCCCGGCTGCCAGCTTTTCACACTTCTGATCAAAGGGATGCTCTGCTTCATACCCCCACTCCATCACCATTATGTCTTTGGGTATTTCTGGTATGATCTCAGGGTGATTGCTGGGCACGTCACCCCACATAAGCATTTTCTTATTGGCTGCTTTGGTGAGCTCATTTACCTTATTTACATACTCAAGGAATACCTGATCCACGCCTTTTTCTTCCACTACCTGCTTACTCTTGCCCTTACCCAGTTCAAAGGGTTCGTCGAGGTTGGCATTGAAATACCCTGAACTGAAATTCGGTAAGAGTTCATCCATCATGTTTTCTATCAACTCAATACTTTCAGGGTTATATGGGTCCAGGGTGCTTTTTGTTTTCATTAAGGGACTGATACTGTATCCTTTGGGGCATTCAGCAAGCTGTTCCAGCTGTTCGGTTGCCAGCCAGGCAGTCATGTGTCCCAGGGTATTCTGGTTCGGGACAAGGTCGATGAATCTGTCCCTGCACCAGGCATCCAGCTCCCTGAACTCCTCAGCTATAAAGGGTGTTTCGGTGGCTTCCCAGAGCTTCCGGTATCCTTCATAAGCAAAGGCAAAACCTTCCATATACAGTTCGACATGGTTGTATTTTAACTCCGATAGCATATCCGTCAGCTGAAGGACTGTCTCCAGTGTCGGGATCTTATCACGCCCGATATCCAGCATAACTCCACGAATTTCCATATCGGGATAATCTTCAATGGTCATGGCTGGGATGTTTCCGGAATAGGATATATTAAGGTGCTTCAGGCTCACCAGCGAATAATATAAGCCGGCCATGTCTTTGAAAGCAATGGTAACAGACCGGGGTGTAATATGCATCAGGTACCCCTGAACAGGGATCTTATCGGATTTTTTGAAAAAAAACTGATTGGATGTCCGGCCAGCAGTGGCGTCTACTGTCAGGAGCCTGTCCATATACCTCTTTATATCATCCTGGATTTCGGGATCGGCCTTGAAGCCCGGTGTTTCAGGCATTATGAATTTACCCGTACCTCGGACAACTTTCCTGGGATGCGGGATCAGATTGAGGATTTCGGGCTGAGTATGCTCAGGATGATCCCCAAGGGGCCATGCTTCATGAGTCTGGCTAATAGCTATATTCTCCTGCTCTATGCTCTTTTTCAGGAGACTGTTATAATACAGATTAAGTACTATGACTGTTACAATTGTCAGCACGACCAGGGATATTAACAGTAACACAAGAATCCGGTATAGTTTTTTCATTATCAGGTTTATTGTGAGGGTAATGGTATTTGATGCAGACAAATTTAATCTTTTTACCAGGGAATTTAATTTACGCAACAGAGCAGGAAAACATATAAAAACAGTTAAAAACAATAATAAACAATATAAAACAGTGAAATAAAATAATTACCTTTGCTTAGAATTGAAAAAAAAAGCCATGAAAGGATTAAAAAATGTTTTTTCAATATTTCGCAAACCCTCAGCTTTCTTTGAATCCATTGAGCCGGCAGAATCAAACAGGCTGATAATGATGCAGCTGCTGGTTATTATCGTATTCGCTTTTTTGTACGGTTTGGCAATGGGCAGTTATCACAGCCTGGCTCAGTCATTGATTGCAGGTATTAAGCTGATTGTCCTCTTCCTGTCAGCCCTGCTGATATGTTTTCCTTCCTTTTACATCATTCAGCTGATACTGGGTTCAGGAATGAGCCTCAGGCAGATGATCACGATTATTTTAAGCGGGTTTGTACTATCTGCTACCATTACCCTCTCTTTTGCACCCATAATAATATTTTTCCTGGTAACAGGGAATAATTATTATTTCCTTCAGTTACTTCATGTAGCGGTATTTATATTCTCCGGGATTTTCGGGATCAGGTTGATAATCGAATCCCTGAAATATGCCTGTGAGAAAAGGAATATTTATCCCAGGACAGGAGTAACGGTTTTCAAAGTGTGGATAGTAATCCTTGCATTTGTTGGAATTCAGCTGGCCTGGAACCTGAGACCATTCCTGGGTGACAGGGATTCAGGGTTTGCCCTTTTCAGAAATTATGAGGGGAACTTCTATACAGCCCTTGTTTATTCAGTCAGGCAATTAGCCGGCAAGGATTCTGAAGCACAAGCTGGAGAAGAACAGTCTTTACCAGCCGGAACAGGGGGAAGTTCCGGAGTAAAGGCTGAAACGGAACCTGCCGATAGCTTGGAATTATTTCAAATGATTGAAAACTAGGATTTATGGATGATATCATGACACTGGAGGAGGTAGCGAAATACCTGAAGTTAAAGCCACAAACCATATATACCTGGGCCCAGAAGGGAAATATTCCTGCTGCAAAGCTCGGTAAGGAATGGCGATTCAGAAGGTCAGTTATTGACGATTGGTTCAATCAACACCTGGATAAGAAGTTCCATCATTTTCTTGATAACAATCACGAATCCGGGCAGGCAGATTAATACACATTATGTAATAAGGAAGGATTAGTAGAGAAATTACCAGATGTGGGAAAAAGAAATCCTTTCATTTGATAATGGTGGCATTCAGGGCATGTCCACATGTTCAAAGATGATATCCAGAACTCCTTCCCTGATCTCCTGTATGGGAGTCCGGTCATAATTAGCCGCAAGAATCAGTGCCAGGTCTTTTTCTGGAATAAGTGTAATATAAGATCTGTATCCTGTATCTCCTCCTCCATGATCTATGGTGGGGTGCCCTTTATATTCATTAAGGAACCAGCTCAGACCAACCCTGGCCTGGTCAGAACCGGTTACGGAATTGGTCCATAATACTTCATAGCTTGAATCTTCCAGTATTCGCCGACCTTCAAGTTCTCCCCTGTTAAGGTTGGCCCGGGCCCAGCGGCTCATCTCAATGACACTGGAGTTGAGGGTTGAACTGGGGGCATGACGCCGGTTGTAAGGATAGACTTTGCTGACAGCGATCTTTCCGTCCTTGTTTACATGTGGACTGGTACGCAGTTCTTCAGGGATCTCAGGATATCTGAAATCACTGTGTGTCATATTAAGAGGATCAAGAATATTCGTCTTGACATAATCATCAAAACTCATTCCCGATACTTTGGCAATTACGTCTCCCATGACGTCAAAGGCCATGTTGCTGTATCGAAATCCTTCACCAGTATCAAACAGCATTTTCTCATTGCTGATGCTCCTGACATATCTTTCGGCGGCCCCCTCATCATATTGTGTTTTATCCCACTCATAATCTTCTACATCCGGCATGCCGGATGTATGGTTCAGCATGTTGCGTATCCTAATATCCGTATATCTTTCATCATCAAGACTGAAATAGGGAAGGTAGCTAGTGACTTTTTCATCCAGGTCTATTTTCCCCTGTTCAACCAGTTGCATGACTGCAGTGGCGACAAATGGCTTCGAGACGGAAGCCATATGGAAGAAATATTCCTCTTTCATAAGTTCACCAGATTCTATATTCCGGACCCCGAAAGCATTGGAATAAATGATTTCTTCTTTACTTGTTATGGCAATACATAAGCCTGCAAGCTCCTTCTCTTCTGCAATTTTCCGGAGATAATCTGTGAGATCAGATGCAAGGGAGCCATTTATCCCGGCAGGTATTTCAGTACTGTTAAAAGAGATAAGGAAAAATGCCAGCAACAGGAACAGGACTGTTTTTTTCATTTTATAAGATCTTCTATGGTAAAGATAATTAACTCCCAAAGAATTTAAAAATGGGATCTTATGGGGTGAGTCCTTCGTCCTGAAGATCTGATATCAGGTAAAGGTTCAGGGTGCGGCCGCTGAAATCAGTAGTTGACAGGTATTTCCCGTCTGGTGAAATATCCAGGCCGGTGGGCTGGTTTCCCTGTTCCCACTGGGCAATAATTTCAAAGCTCTCTGTGCTGATTATCTGTATTTTACCATTTACCTTGCTTGGATAGATATATCCCTCAGGATTATTCGGTCCTCTGCAGCTTACATATAAATACCTGCCGTCAGGACTGAGTTTCATGGTATTGGGATGGCTGAATACTTTAGTTTCAGCCAGCAGTTTCCTGTTGGTCCAGTCGTATTTATAGGCAATGGCATATCGCATATCATCGTAATACAGCATTTTACGGGTACTGTCATAATGTACATCGCGCATGGCGGCGTTATCCTCATGCATTGAATGAAGCAAGTCACCTGTATTAACTTCGAATACCTGGATATCGAATTCATCAAATGAAGCAACCGCGACGGTATCATTCCCTATCCAGGCAATTCCCCGGGGAGTTTTGTTGGTGTTGATGTCCCGGATGTGTTTACGGGTTTCAGCTTCAAATATTGATATACTGTTTGAGATCCAGTGAGAAAAGGCTACATAACGTGCATCTGGACTGAATTCCACAACCTTGGTCCAGGTACCATTCGTGCTGCGCCCTTCTTCAAGGCTGTCTGTATCAAAGTGGTATACGAAATATTCACCGGTAGTCATCCGGGTAAACCAGAACGTGCTGTCTTTTTCAAAGAAGCGGCCTTCGGGGTAGTTCAGATCATTTTTTCTATCTGTGCCGCCTGGTTTGAGCGTCCTGATTATCTCGAAAGGATCAACCGAGAATATCTGGACTGCAAGAGTTGGATGGTTCAAAAGGGTTACATATATATAGTCTCCATCGGGTGAAAAGGTACAGGATTTTGGGGCATAGCCTGTTGTCTGATTTTTTGAGAAAAACGGGCAGCTGTCTTTTCTTTCCCAACCCTGGCTTATCAGTACAGAATCAGGAATTACCTCTGGTGCCTGTACGGCAACTACCTCCTTTTGCTTCGGCAGCGAACAACTGACAAGCAGGAGCAGTATGAAGGTATATTGGTTCATTTATTTTATAGCGGGAATTGTGATATCCGCGATGGGAAAATAATAATAATTACTTGAATATTATTAACAGACAGGATTTAGTTGTCCGGGAGTTTATATCCCTGTACTTGCTTTCCACAGGATTTGCAGGTATCCTGGTACCAGTGAAATCGAGTGCTGCACTGTGAACAGCTCCATTTCTGTCCCTGAAGGTCAAGCCATTTTTCCGGTCCTGACTCTGATAGTACCTGCAATGATTCAATCACTCCGGTATGATGGGGATGTTTATCCATATCAAAAGCCTCCAGGACGGAACATGGGAATTCATTGCATTCAGCACATGAGTTGAGATTTTTGTGGCGGCAGCATCTTTTTATGCCACAATTCATACAGCAGAGATTGTTCCTTTCAGTCCGGCATCCCGAACAAGCCTGATACTCAACAGGGATCTTGGTTTGCTGGACTATTTCATCCAGAGTGCCAGCCTGGGTGGCCATGTAGATGCCGCATGCTCCACAGTACAGGCCGCAATATGCAATCTCAGGTTCCATAGTTTTTAGCCATAATTAAATTTGCCTAGCTCTTTCTGAGTTTTAATGCATTTAATAATTCAATGATACTTATTACTAAAAGTAGTAAATCAAGGCTTCCTAAAAACATGTATCCTTTTACAGCTAATTTCAATTCTCCGAATAGCAACCATAAAAGCAACATAAGTCCACCGCATAAATTGATGCAAATGGCACCAATAAGTCCAAGTCCGGAATGACTACTTGTGTCTTTTCTGTATGCTTCTATTATTAAAGCTAATGTGATCCCCATGAATACTGCTCCCAGTATGTTAGGGTAGAAATTTGATTGAGCGGACGGCACACCGAAAAAGTCTGCCAGGGCTGGCGAAAATGAAAGTAATAAAACGGCTAAAAAGAGGTTAATACCTGCATCTACCAGTAATGTGATCCTTTTTTTCATTTGACATTGAAAATTACTCTCCGGTAACTTTTAAGCTGCGGCCTACCATCATCTGTAAGTTCCAGAATAATATGGAAAGTTCCAAGAGATTCTTCAGGAATATGCAGGCTGCCGGCAGCCTGTACCGCAGTTACCAAAAATTGCACCTCGCAGATATCAACCGCGTTTCTCATCCTGCAGTTTCCAGCCCTTATAGGCAGAAAGGGGATGAATATAGCAGTATTTATGATAGTACTAAAGGATTATTCAGGGATACAGGCCGATAGTACATTAATAATGGAATCATAATCCGGAAAACCCGCAAGATTGATGAACTCAGAAGGATCGGAGTCATGGTCGTATAGTTCTTCTGATCCGTCAGAATACCTGATGTACCGGAAGCGGGTATCCTGTACAGCATGATTCCCTTTTCCATGGGTAGTAATTACTGCCCGGCCGGTATGAAGTTGAGGATCTGTAAGAAGCGGTACCAGGCTTACTCCTTCCAGCTTATCAGGTACATCATGTCCGCAGAGCTCAGCCAGGGTAGGATAAATGTCCAGCAGACTGACAGCCTGTGAACATCGTCTTGCCTTCTTATAGCGTTGATCAACAAATATTATCGGAACGTGGGTAGTTTGCTCCCACAGGGCGAACTTCTCCCAGTGTTCCTTATGACCGAGATGGTAACCATGGTCCGTCCAGAGTACAATGATGGTATTGCCGGACAGCGGACCTTCATCAAGTGCTTTGATTACCCGTCCAAGCATGGCATCAGTAAAACTGATCGAAGCCAGGTATCCTTGTACAGCTTCCTCCCATTGCCCAGTTTCAGTTATCCATGGATGCCATTCCTTATATATCATTGCCAGTCCTGCAGGAGGTATATCAGCAAGGTCCCCATCCATTACTTCAGGAAGTACTATTTGTTCCAGGGGATGCTCGTCATAATAAGCCTGTGGAACATACCAGGGGACATGAGGCCTGTACAATCCGACAGCCATAAACAAGGGTTTGTTATGGGTCCTGGATAGCTGCTCCTCGGCCCAGGCCACTACTTTTGCATCGGCCATCTCGCTGTCGTCGATATCCATGGGAGCCCAGTCAAAATAACCATCATAAAAATCAGTGGTAGTATTCACCGGCATATTGTCAGGCACCACTTCATCAGGCATTTGCATATCCTTGGAAGGGAAATATTCATCCCAGCAGTCAGGGTCGTTAAATCCCTGTTTGTTGTCCCACCATGAAAAGGCATGAAAAATCTTTCCTCCACCAATTACTTTATAACCATGAGCACTGAAGTTTTCAGGTATGGTAAGGGCATCTGCCAGTGTCTCCATGCTCCTCCAGTCATCGCTGTTCTGATATACCCCGGAGGTAGCCGGACTGATACCTGTCATAAGGGCGGTTCTCGAAGGATTGCATCCTGGTGCTGCACAATGGGCATTTGTGAAAAGAACTCCTCTTTCAGCT
>CAZILN010000119.1:0-4719 GCA_964540005.1 uncultured Bacteroidaceae bacterium
GATGATAACTATTTCAATGCCAGGAGCATGGATGTATATATCACCAAACTGCGGAAGTACCTGAAAGAGGATCCTTCCATACAGATCCTCAACATCCATGGGAAAGGTTATAAGCTAATTGTTTAAAGAGAAGCAGCATCAGACCGGCTAAGGCAGGAACTTCTTTTAATATATCCATATATTTTATATATAATTTTCTTTCATATATAATTATTTTATATATATTTGCAATATGATTGCAAAAGAACTACTGAAAGGAACCCTGCGGTCTATCATTCTCAAACTTTTATTTGAAAACGATAAACTGTATGGTTACGAGATCACCCAGAAAGTCCAGGACCTTTCCAGCGGTAAGATCAAGCTGACTTTCGGTGCATTATACCCTATCCTGCACCGTTTGGAAGCCGATGGGATCGTACACACAGAAACAGAAAACGTAGAGAACAGGATCCGTAAATACTACAGGCTGACAGCATCAGGTAGCAAGGAGGCAAAAAGGAAGATCCTGGAATTTGAAGACTATCTCAAAACAATGAAAAAAATGTTTATCTAATAATAATATCCCATGATCAAGCTTAATCCGGAACAAGCAAACCTTATCCGCAAAGACCTTGAAAGGCGGTCCCTCAATAAGTCCTTTCTTTTTTATGAGTATCTTGATCATATCTGCTGTGATGTTGAGAACCTGATGAATACGGGGATGAGCTTCCAGGATGCCTGGTCATCTGTACAAAAGGAGCCAGCAGAGAATCAGATTAAGCAGGCCCATAGCCGGACAATATCACTGCTGAATCACCGGTATGTCCTTGCAAAGAAAATTCTTATACTTGCTGTTTTGCTCTTTGCTGTGAGCTGGCTGATATGGGTCCCGGCTGCTGCCAGATGGACAGGACTGGTTTCATTTTTACTGTTAAGCGGTGTATATTTCAAAATAAGTATTGACTTTTACAAGGAAAGGGGAAGGCACCGGTCCGGTATGCTGATGTCTCTCCTGGCCATGCTGAGCTTTCTCGGTACCCTGTCAGGAATAATTCTGATTTTCCTTCAGAGGACCCTGGATGTGAATACAGCCGGTCATGGAGTTGATCTGACGGTATTTGCCTGGTTCCTGTTTTCCATCTTATGCCTGATATATTATGCCAGGCAAACAGCTAACTCCATTGAAGTGCAGGCAAGAAAAAGGAATTCCTTTCTCAGCTGGATCTCAGCTGTCAATCTGTTTATGGCCTCCGTTTCCATTGCTACATTCCCTCTGTTTACTCTGGTCGGAGATTATGTCTATTACCTCATCATACTCATACTGATATTTGATGTATCAGTACTCCTTATATTCCTGATCGGGAAGTATTTGAAAAATACGCTGGCAGTCAGCCTGATCCTGGGTTCCTTTATGATTGTATTCATTCATTCTCATTTCAGGCAGATGCTTCCGGGGGGAAACCCGAAAATGCACAGTATCAATGTGAAAATAAATGCAGAAAATTCTCCGGCCGATACAAAACTGTACTTCTACATGTATTTTGATAAGTACAGCGAGCATAAATTCGTGCTGCCGATGCGGCAATATGTCATGGGATCCTACGGGAATTCCATACCATCATATGCCTATAAAGGGTACCTGGTCTATACAATCAGGACGGACTCTGTCAATGCAGGCTATGCGTTCCGGCAGGAGGGAATCTTGCTTGATTCCCTGGAACTTAGTATTCCGAAAATCAAGGATTATGTCATCAATTATAAATAGAAATGAGACATGAGAATTGTACTGATCATTAACGGAATTCTAGCAGTTTTCCTGTTGTTGGCAGCTTTTCTTGCCTTTATGCTGGATTATCCATTATTCAGGTTCTTTCTTCCTGCAGATATCATAGCTATTGTTTCATTACTTGGATTGGCAGTCTATAATAATCACCTGAAGAACATAAGGTTCAGAAAATTCATCCAGAGTAGAAAAGATGATAAAGAATTACAGGATGAACTGCAACGCAACAAATTATCCTATAAAGATAAAACCGGAAGGGCTAAAATACCCGGCAAGTATACTACTCGGAAAATCGGGAACGTGTGGACAGGGAACAATCTCCATGGTGCTGTCCCCAACAGGCAGGACAGGAGGAAATTCCTGACAAAGAATTGACATGTGATTTACTTGAATTGCTTTGTTAAATTCACTACATTTAGTAATTAAGCAATTCATCCCGATATGATACTTGGTGATTCATCCACTATTACCATCACAACTACTACGCTACTGGATTCCCTGAAATTCTATGAACAGATAGGGTTTCTGAAGATAGATGAGGGCAACAAGCCGGTACCGTGGATCCTTGTATCTGACGGATCTGTCCTGATACGCCTGAAACATGAAAAAGAGGTTTTCTTCGGGATCACTTACTTTACAACCAATATTAAGGAGAGACAGGAATTTCTTATTCAAAACAATATCACCATCTCAAAGGAATTTGTCCTGGGAAAAGACACACACATAATTTTGTTTCATTCTGACAACGGATTTCCCATTCGGATAAATGAAAAAGATACGGCTGATCTGTATCAGCCTACCATGCATACCATGTTGAGCCTTCCAAACGGGCATTTCAAAATACCAGAGAAGTACCCGAATAAAAAATGTGGAGTATTCGGAGAGTTTTCTTATCCTGTTAAAGACTTATATAAGAGTATAAAGTTCTGGGAATCTATAGGTTATGAACTTTTCTCAATTACTGAGAAACCTTACCACAAAGCCATCATTACTGATCGCATGAATATTGTGGGCCTGCATCAGACTAAGGACTTCGATTTTCCTTCCCTGGCATACTACGCTATTGATATGCCGGACCGTATAGAGTATCTGCGCAAGGAAGGGGTTAATATTTTCAAGGAACTTTCCAAAAAGGATAACCGCCTGATCAGCGCAATCATCAGGTCTCCTGATAATGTAAAGATTGTTCTCAATTCTTTGTGATCCCGGAAATAGAAATGATCCGTAAGAATCAGTCGAGTTTCAGAACTGCAAGAAAAGCAGACTGCGGTACTTCAACATTCCCGATCTGTCTCATTTTTTTCTTGCCCTTTTTCTGTTTCTCCAGGAGCTTCCGTTTACGTGTAATATCCCCGCCGTAGCATTTGGCTGTCACATCCTTGCGCAGTGCCCTCACTGATTCCCTGGCAATGATCTTTGATCCTATAGCTGCCTGTATGGCAATTTCGAATTGCTGACGCGGAATCAGGTCTTTAAGTTTAACACATATCCTTCTCCCAAAATCATAAGCATTATCCCTGTGTATCAGTGTCGAAAGGGCATCGACCATTTCTCCGTTCAGAAGGATATCAAGTCTTACCAGGTTTGCTTTTTTAAATCCGGTAATATAGTAATCAAAGGAAGCATAACCCTTGGAGATACTCTTTAGTTTATCGTAAAAGTCAAATACAATTTCAGTAAGTGGCATTTCGAAAGAGATTTCCACCCTGTCGCTTGTAAGATACACCTGGTTCTTAAGTATGCCCCGTTTATCAATGCAGAGTTTCATAACTGGGCCTACGTACTCTGACTGGGATATTACCTGCGCAGAGATATAAGGTTCTTCTATGTAATTGATATGGTTAGGGGGCGGTAGTCCGGATGGATTATGTACCTCAATAATTTCACCTTTGGTCGTATGAGCATTGAAAGATACATTGGGTACGGTTGTAATAACATTCATATCAAACTCCCTTTCAAGTCGCTCCTGGATGATCTCCATATGAAGCAATCCGAGAAAGCCACAGCGAAACCCAAAGCCCAGTGCTGCAGAAGATTCCGGAACCCATGACAGTGAAGCATCATTTAGCTGCAGTTTCTCCAATGACAGCCTTAGCTCTTCGTAATCATCCGCATCAACAGGATAGATCCCTGCAAAAACCATGGGCTTGACTTCCTTAAACCCTTCGATGGCTTTCTCACAGGGACGGTCAACATGCGTGATGGTATCACCTACCTTAACTTCAACCGAGTTTTTTATTCCTGAAATGATGTATCCTACATCGCCTGCACTGAGCATGTCTATGGGTTTATTCGTAAGCTTCAGCACACCAATCTCATCTGCATTGTATTTACGATTTGTGGCAAAAAACTTAACAAAGTCACCTTTCCTGATGGTACCGTTGAAAACGCGGAAGTAGGCGTAAATACCCCTGAATGAATTAAAGACTGAATCAAAGATCAGTGCTTCAAGCGGCCTGTCAGTATCTCCTTTAGGTGGTGGTATTTTTTCGATGATCCTCTCAAGAATTGTATCCACACCATATCCGGTTTTCCCGCTGGCATGTATGATCTCTTCGGGACTGCACCCCAGGAGGTCCACAATCTGGTCAGAAACCTCATCGGGCTTGGCAGCCTCCAGGTCCATTTTATTCATAACCGGGATAACCTCCAGGTCATTCTCCAGTGCCATGTAAAGATTTGATATGGTTTGGGCCTGTATACCCTGTGCGGCATCTATCACCAGAAGCGCTCCCTCACAGGCTGCAATCGATCTTGAAACTTCATAGGAAAAATCCACATGCCCGGGAGTATCAATCAGGTTTAAATGATACTGTTGACCATTCAGTTCATATTCCATACGTATGGCATGACTCTTAATGGTGATACCGCGTTCCCGCTCCAGATCCATATTGTCCAGGATCTGCTCCTGCGAATCTCTTTCGCTCACGGTACCTGTCAGTTCCAGCAGCCTGTCA
>CAZILN010000120.1:0-6501 GCA_964540005.1 uncultured Bacteroidaceae bacterium
CTGGTTATACGGTAGTACCCTATTGCGCCATTGATATTGTGGGGACGGAGGATAACACACAGATCACCATCACACCTACCGCAGATATCGTAGGACATTCGGCTGGGAGCTCCTTTATTATTACCCTTAACAGGGGAGAGACCTATTCATGTGTTGCAACCAGTCAATTGGCTGAAGGCCATCTTGGAGGCACACATATAGTATCTGATAAACCGATTGCAGTAACCATTAAAGATGATTCCGTCTACGCGGGGCCAGAGGGATGCAGGGATCTTATCGGCGATCAGCTGGTACCCATGAAACGGACTGACGGTAGAAATATAGCAGGATTCGAATACATTGCCATGCGCGGGAAGATCAATCTTGACGATGCAGATGTAGACCCTTTAGAAGGGGAAGCAAGGGGTGAGAGGATTTTTATAATGGCTGTAGAACCCAATACAGAGGTATTCATTGACGGAGTCTCATACGCGACAATTGTTAATGCGGGTGAGCAGGTAGATTACGAGCTCACCAGTAATTCAACCCATATCAGGGGAGACAAGCGTATCATGGTCTTGCATGTATCAGGTTTCGGTTGTGAGTTCGGAGGGGCTGTCCTGCCTACTATCGACGGATGTACCGGATCACTTGAAGTCAGTTTTACACGGTCGACCAATGAGGGTTTTTACCTGAATATCATGACGGATGATGCGGCCAAGGATGCATTTACCCTTCATTATGAAGACGGGAGTACCTTCGATATACCCGGGGGTTGGTTTGAAGATGTTGGTACTACCGGATTTGTTACGCTCATGGATGCTAATAAAAAGTTTGACAACGATATCAATGGTGGAGTGCCCCAGGACGAGGTGGTGAAGATCACCAACTCGGTAAGTGTTTTTCACCTGGGACTGATTGAAGGAGGCCGGTCAACAGGCTGCAAATACGGATATTTTTCTGATTATGCAGAGACCCGGGGATCGGCACTGGTGGTTGAATCAGGATCTCAGTCCATAGGCCGTTGCTATGGTGATTCAATACAGCTGAGAGCTACAGGCGGACTGACCTATACCTGGTCCCCGGCTGATTATCTTGATGATCCCTTTATTGCCAATCCAATTGCCTCACCGCCACCCGGTGTTTATAATTATACGGTTACACTGACAAGAGCCTGCTTTCCTGATACCTCCTTCACCATCATTGTCGGGATATCCACCGAGGTGGAAGCCTGGTTCGAAATTGACAAATGGTATTTCTGTTCCCCCGATACGGTAACTTTCGATAACCAATCATTCGGGGTGGACAAATCCGACAGTTTGAATGTGCAGTGGGATTTTGACCTTGATGATCCATCCAATGACTATGTGTATGATACCAGCCAGACAGTTCAGTTTCCCTACCAGAATACTACAGACAGTGTACAGAAAAAGACAGTACAGTTACTGGTCTGGAACCAGCACGGCTGTGTGAGTGAATTTCAGAGGGAACTGCAGGTGCGTCCTGAGATATCCGCCGGATTCACCACTGATGTAACAACAGGCTGCCATCCCCTGGATGTAAATTTTACCAATACTTCCACCGGGAATACAGACAGATATAAATGGACGCTGGGCGACGGTAATTCATCTAACCAGTCAGATCCATCTCATACCTATATTAACCAGGGAATGGCTGACAGTCTGTACCATGTCACCATGGTGGCCATCTCTCCTTTTTTCTGTTCGGATACTGCCACCGCTGATATTTCCGTCTATCCATACATTGAAGCAGATTTTGCCATTGACACATTTCAGTCCTGTTCCCCTTTTGTGCTCGAAATCGATAATAATTCATCAGGGTATATAGAAGAGTATGAATGGACCTTCGGGGATGGGAGTACATCCAGTACTACAGTATCTTCCTTTACTCACCTGTACTCGAATACTTCAGATACAGTGCTGAACGCTTCCGTTAAACTGGCAGTCAGGAACCTTTCCGGTGGCTGTGCTGATTCAGTTATCCGCACCATCTCGGTGTTCCCGGAGGTAACGGCAGCTTTCACCCAGGATACTACAGCCGGTTGTAACGGTATAACCGTACAATTTACCAATCAATCTGCCTCAACAGCAGCCGATTTTAACTGGGAGTTCGGGGACGGAGGGTCCTCCTCCCAGACGGATCCCGTTCATGCATTTGAGAATATGGGTTTGTCCAGTACAGATTATACGGTACGGCTGGTAAGTACCACCGATGATCTCTGCCGGGATACTGCCTACCAGAACATCAGTGTGCATCCCTACATTAAGGCAGACTTTTCAACTGATAAATTTCAGGGCTGTGCTCCCTTTCTGCTCACCGTGCAGAATGCCGCTGACGGGGCTATATCCCAGTATGAATGGGACTGGGGTGATGGTTCAGCCGGGTCTACTTCGGGAGGAAGTACACTGAATCATATCTACCAGAACAATGATTCCGTTCCGGTAGTTAACGCATTACAGCTCATTGTTTCCAATACAGACGGGTGTGAGGATACACTGATAAGGAACATAACCGTTTTTCCTGTTGTCATTTCCCAGTTTACACAGGATGTTACCGATGGATGTGAACCCCTTCAGGTTCAGTTTACCAACCAGTCAAATGTATACGCTACTTCATTCCTGTGGGAGTTTGGTGACGGGGGATCATCGGATGAAAGAGATCCCTTGCATCTGTACCAGAACTTTGATACTGTTAACATCACCAATACTGCCAGGTTGATAGCTACTTCGGACGAAAACTGTGCTGATACATCCCAGGTGAATATAAGGGTGTATTCAAAACTGTATGCTGATTTTACTGTCGATAAGACCAGCAGCTGCACTCCGTTTGATGTCAGTTTTAAAAATTCATCATCGGGAGGCGTCAGGTTCCACTGGGATTTTGGAGACGGAAAGGATACAACACTGTTGACTGCCGCCCAGGTCGTTCACAGGTATGACAACCCGTCCCTAACCGATTCGATGCAGTATGAGGCTGTATTAACAGTCTGGAATGCAGATAGTTGTTCTTCTGTTTTAAAGAGGACTATTACCGTCTTCCCTGAGGTGACTGCCGTATTTTCTGCTGATACCAGCCAGGGATGCCACCCCCTGTCTGTTTCATTCACAAACAGCTCAACAGGTGCCTCAAGCTATAAATGGGATTTTGCCAATGAAAAGTCCTCTGATGAAATGGACCCGGTAATGAGATTCGACAATTACGGGTCATCTGATACCGCTTTTAATGTAATGCTTGTCGCTACAAACCTTCAGCTTTGCACGGATACCATGTTTATCCCGGTAACCGTTCATCCTTATGTGAATGCAGATTTTTCAACTGATGAATTTCAAGGCTGTGCTCCTTTCGATCTTACAATACAAAATGCTGCTGCCGGGGCTATCTCCCAGTATGAATGGGATTGGGGAGACGGATCAGCAGTATCGACATCCGGAGGAAATACCCTGAACCATACCTACCAGAACAATGATTCGATTACATTGATACATCCACTGCAGCTGATTGTATCCAATGCGGGCGGATGCATGGATACCATGGTCAGGAATATTTCCGTTTTCCCTGTTGTTATCTCTCAATTCACGCAGGATGTTACCGAAGGTTGCGAACCCCTGCAGGTTCAGTTTACCAACCAATCGAAATACGCTACTACATTCCTGTGGGAGTTTGGTGACGGGGGATCATCGCATGAGCAGGACCCCTCGCATCTATACCAGAACCTGGATTCTGTCAATATCACAAGTACCGCAAAACTGATAGCCCTCTCAGATGAGAACTGTACTGATACCTCCGAGTTGGACATCACAGTATATTCATACCTGGAGGCAGACTTTACCATAGATAATACAAGCAGCTGTACCCCCTTTGATGTTGGTTTTACCAATTCTTCCAGTGGCGGGGTCCGGTTTAACTGGGATTTCGGGGATGGAAGCAATACAACTGTATTTACAGCGTCTCCGGTTGTGCACAGGTATGACAACTCATCACTGACTGATTCTGTGCACTACCGGGCCGTACTGACAGCATGGAATGCGGATAGTTGTACTTCTGTAACAGAAAGGACGGTGGCTGTTTTTCCTGAAGTAAGTGCTGGATTCTCTGTCGATACCAGCCAGGGGTGCCATCCTCTGAGTGTAACACTTACAAACAGTTCCACGGGGGCTTCTGCATATAAATGGGATTTTGCCAATGACAAATCCTCGGTTGAAACGAACCCGGTTATCAGTTTAGAGAACTACGGATCTTCCGATACCGTATATAATATCATGCTTGTTGCTTCTAACCCGCAGTTTTGTACTGATACACTGGTAGTCCCGGTAACCGTCCATCCCTATGTGGAAGCTGATTTTTCTGCGGACTATCCCGCCCAGTGTACTCCGGCAAATGTAAGTTTTAATAACTCTTCCATAAATGGTAATCAGTTTACCTGGACATTCGATACTGCGGTATTCCAGACATCCAGTACGAATTCACTGGTGAGGCAGTTCATTAATAGCAGTTATACCTCTTCCAGGCTCATTACTATCGGGTTGCAGGCTGTAAGTCTTCAGGGCTGTACATCAACAATGACAAGACAAATAGAAGTGTACCATGATGTAGAAGCAGGCTTTCAGAGTGATTCGGCAGGATGTTATCCACTGATTTTAACATTCGACAATACCTCGCAGGGAGGGTGGCAGTATGACTGGCAGTTCGGGGATAATGGCACATCTGTGGATGAAGATCCCGTTCATACCTATACCAACCTGGGCAATGCGGATTCTGTTTATACGGTGGAACTGGTAGTTACATCGGAAGATTACTGTACGGATAGCATATCAGGACAAATTACTGTTCACCCCCAGCCTGTGGCTAAATTCCAGGTGGATAATACAGTAGATTGTCCGCCATTCGAACTCAACATCCTGAACCTGACAACGGCAGGGGATACCTATTACTGGACTTTTGGTGACGGTACAGTTGGCGATACTACTCCTGATCTTTCTTCTGTCGCCCATACCTATTATAATAACAATGACAGTACCCGTACCTATGTACTGCAGATGAGTGCTGAATCTTCTTTTGGCTGCCGGGATACCGTTTCACAGAATATCAATGTTTATCCGGCCATTACAGTCGATTTTGAACGGGATTCGGCAGGTTGCAGTCCATACCTGTCTGCCTTTAATAATACCTCGGTAAGGATCACCGATCATTTCTGGGATTTCGGGGATGGCAGCACCAGCCTGCTGGTCCATCCGACAAATTCCTATTTAAATAACAGCATAAATGATACGGTTTTTACTGTATCCCTTACCGGTACATCAAGGTTCGGATGCATAGACTCAGTCAGCAAGGATGTTACTGTGTATCCCTCGCCCCTGGCTGAATTTGAATTCACTCCCGTATACCAGTATTACCCCAGCGCAACGGTGAGTCTTGTGAATGTAAGTAATAACGGTTACTGGGACTACCTCTGGGATTACGGTGACGGACAGGAGTCTGACCAGGAAAATCCGGGTACATATACTTACAGCAGCTGGGGACAGTTCAATATCACCCTGGATGTTTCCAGTGATAATTGTTATAATTCCATCACCCACTGGATCAGGATCTTTCCCCCGCAGCCTGTGGCTGAATTCGAACCTGATATTGACAGCGGATGCGTGGAACATTCTGTCGGGTTTACCAACTCTTCACTGTATGCTGAAGAGTACTATTGGGATTTTGACGATGGGAATACCTCGACTGAACGGGAACCGGTGCATGTCTATGATGTACCCGGACTTTACCAGGCACGGCTGAGGGTTACCGGCGAAGGTGGAGAAGATATAGCATACAGGGAAATTGAAGTGTACCAACTGCCTGTGGTGGATTTCAAGGTAGCCCCCGATACGGTTATGCTGCCTGACCAGCCGGCCAAGATGTTCAACTTTTCTGAAGATGGCGAACTTTACCTCTGGGAATTTGGTGATGGCCAGACTTCTACTGACGAGGAGACAAATCATATATATAATGAATTAGGTGTTTACGATGTTACCCTCACCGTATGGACCGAAAATAATTGTATGGCTTCACTCACGAAATCCGAAGCTGTGGTAGTAATCGGGGAAGGAGAGATCAAATACCCCACTGCTTTTGCTCCGAATCCCAATGGACCCAGCGGAGGCGATTATAGTCTTCAGGATATATCCAACGAGGTATTTCATCCCTATTATGAGGGAGTAACCGATTATAAACTGTTCATATATAACCGCTGGGGAGAAATGGTATTTGAGAGTAATGATGTAAATATTGGATGGGACGGTTATTATCGTGGTGAACTCTGCCAGCAGGGAGTATATGTCTGGATCGTCAAAGGCCGCTACACCAATGGACTCGGATTCGAGGATGCCGGGGATGTCACCCTGGTCAGGAAACCTGATGACTAGAACATATCTGAAAGCAAGCTTACATTTAAGTAAGTAAATAAGTATAATAGCCGGACCTGGTTTTCCGTTATTACTCTAATCAACCGCATTCCGATTA
>CAZILN010000121.1:0-12330 GCA_964540005.1 uncultured Bacteroidaceae bacterium
CAGATTTCCTGTTAAAGCCCCTGTTCCGGCTTATAAAAGACAAGAGGCGTAATTTAGATTTAAACATCTCATTTCCACTGATGTTAGTACTTTCCGAACGTTTGTTAAATTGAATGTTACATTTGTGTTAGAAAATGTTACATTTTTGTGATATTTTATTGTAACTTTGCTATAATAGGATACGTTTAACTTGTTGTAATCAGTTATGAAACAGTTCTCAAAATTTTTACTGATCGGCGTTCTTTGCATGTTGTTCTCACAGAAAGGGTTCTCGCAGGAATCAAAAGCCTATATCGATGATAATGTGAATTTTTTTCTGATGGAAGATGGCCGGATCAGGTTTACATATGACCTGGTAAAAGCAAGTTCACAGGAATTTTTCGAGGTCTTACTGGAATTTGAAATAATAGAAACAGGGCAGTTACTTACACCCAAAACAGTGGAAGGAGATATCGGGGTAAATATCCAGGGAGGAAAAGGAAAGGAGATCTACTGGGATTTCTGGGTTGATAATCCTGAGGGAATAGTAGCTGAAGGAGTAGACGATCCCACTTTTCAACCACGCCTGACAATCATTAATGTGGACAGGGTATATGCCGGACCAGGTTCAGCGGTAAAATCAGTATTTGTCCCAGGATTAGGGGATTTCGCCGTCAAGAATCACAAGGATATGATATTTAAACCCTACTTAAAACCAATTCTGGCATACGGTTTGGTGGGTGTAGGTGTAATGCAGATGATCAATGCCAATAATACTTATGATGACTATCTTGCTTCGCATAATCCTGATGAATTCCAGTCACTCTATGACAAGACCCTGACATCAGCGACAACATCCGCAGTAATGATAGGAGCCGGCGCTGCAATCTGGTTGTCAGATATCATCTGGGTAGCAATAGTGGGAGGAAAGAATAAAAAAGAGAACCAATACAGATTTCAGGGAAAGATCGATCAGAAGATGTTAATGGGATACGATCAATTTGGACCAAATTTAAAATATGTAATCAGATTTTAAAAGCAACTATCGGGACCGCATAATGGTCCCCACATTAAACAGAAAGCTAAAAGATTATTGAAGTATAAACATGTAAATCCTAAAACTATGAAAGCAAAGGTATTTCTTTCGTTAATCGTTATTCTGAGTTTCCTTTGTTTCACTGCATTTCCTCAAACTACTACTGGACCTGCAAAGAAACTCAGTCTAACCAAGAAGACTCCTGCTACTCAGCAGGATCAACCCACCATGCGTGGGTCAGGCGATCCTACCAAAGGACTAGGTGTCAGGGAAGCAACCCCGGACGCATTGACATTCGGAAATTATTATGCTCTCATAATTGGTATCGATAAGTACCAGGGTACATGGACCGAACTGGATAATGCGGTCCGTGATGCCAAAACCATTGAGAACACCCTGAAGGAATCTTATTATTTTGACAACTTCCAGACCTTGTATAATGAAGAAGCCACAAGGGTGAACATATTAAAGGAGATGGAATGGCTGATGCAAAATGTGAAGGAAGAGGATAATGTACTGATCTATTATTCAGGCCATGGAGAATACAACAAAAACATGGATGAAGGATTCTGGGTACCATCTGATGCCAGAGGTTCCTCCTCCTACGAACTGTTGTCCAACAACGACCTGCAATCAAACATGAAGGGTATCAAATCAAGGCACACCCTGCTTATCTCGGACGCCTGCTTCAGCGGGGATATTTTCAGGGGCGCTGCCATACAGAAGGCATTTGAGGATGCCCCCAGGTATTACAAGGAAGTCAATAACCTGCCATCAAGGAAAGCTATAACATCCGGAAATGTTGAACCAGTTATGGATGGGGGCAGTGACGGCCACTCGGTATTCGCCTACTGGTTGCTGAGAACCCTGAACGATAATCAGAAACAATGGTTCGATGCCACGGAATTATACAATGCGATTGAGATTCCAGTGACGAATAACTCAGAACAGAGCCCGCAATTCCACCCGATAAAGAATTTAGGTGATGCTGGTGGACAATTTATTTTCAGGAAGAAATAGAAAAATCAAGTAAACTGGTTTCATGAAAAAATGCCTGATCTTAACGGGAGCTTTTTTAAGCTCCCTTTTTTATTTGTACCCTCAGCAAAACAACTTTCTTAATTACAATGTCAGGGAGGGTCTTCCCAACTCAACCATCCTGAAGATCCAGGAAGATGACCGCGGTTATCTCTGGCTGGGTACCAATGGTGCCGGGATATGCCAGTTTAACGGTCAGGATTTTAAAACCTTTACCCGCCAGGACGGTTTATCTGGAACCAAGGTATGGGAGATATTTTCGGATAGCCGGGGCAGGTTATGGATTGGGACTGACAACGGTGTAACCGTTTACGATGGATACACATTCGATACGATTGTAGACAGACTGGATCTGTCTGGTACCACAGTGTTTTCAATTACCGAGGACAGTAATAATAACATCTGGCTGGGGACACTGGGAAACGGGCTTTACAGGATCACAGAATACAATAAGGATTCCGTCAGGTATGATCAGATAACCAGGGATGAAGGACTGTTATCATCAAATGTTTATGCTGTTCACCACGACAGGTTTAACCGGATCTGGGCAGGTACTGATAGAGGGATCAATGCTTACCCCTATGCTGAAGAAAATCCTGAAATTCAGAGTATCTCTGCATGGCTTCCGGCCAGGGATATAACTTCGATAAAGGAGGATACTTTGGGTAACCTGTGGTTTGGCTCCCAATCAGGAGGGATTTTCCGCATGGAGATCAATGCAGACGGGAGCATGGGACAGATAACATCCTACAATACTGCAAACGGCTTGCGTGATAATGATGGCTGGTGCCTGAGTTTTGATAATGACGGCAAACTATGGATAGGATCAAGGGGTGCCGGGATCAGCATTTTTGACGGGGAGCACTTTGAATATTTTGACGCCACAGTTGGATTACCTGGCAATACCATATTTGATATTTACCATGATAGTGAAGGGAATACCTGGTTCGGGATGCTGGATGACGGACTCGGGAAGTTTTTAGGCTATCATTTTTCTCATCTGGGAATAGAGGAAGGTTTACCGGATAATAATGTATATCCTATAGCTCAGGATAATGAGGGAGATTTATGGATCGGGACCATAAGCGGGGGCCTGTTGAAAATTTCCTTAAGCGGCAAAGAACCATTTTATCAATATTTTAATACAGATAACGGTCTGCTGGAAAATTATGTTACATCCATCTGTATAACACCTGATAACTCAGTCTGGATAGGCTACAATGAAAGCGGGATAACCAGGCTCAGGGGTAAAAATATGAAGCATTTTACCGAGGATAACGGGCTTTACAGCAACAATATATCATGTCTTATAAATGATTCGGAGGGACGGATCTGGTATGGGACTTCGGAGGGATTCAGTTTTATGCGCCAGGAAGATCCTCATTTTACGAGTATCTTTTGGGATGCAAGGGACCTGGACCCGGTAAAAAACAATGTTGAAAATGTTCGGACTATTATGCAGGATAGCCGCGGACTTCTGTGGATTGGCC
Source organism: uncultured Bacteroidaceae bacterium (assembly GCA_964540005.1). Taxonomy (GTDB): domain Bacteria; phylum Bacteroidota; class Bacteroidia; order Bacteroidales; family SM23-62; genus CAZILN01. Next base: position 3,544 of record CAZILN010000121.1, read on the forward strand.
TGGATGGAGGCTTATCAGTGATAGATTTAAAAGGGAGTGGCAGTTATAATTATGATGAGATGGAGGGACTTATGGATAAGCAGGTATCATCGCTTGTGGAGGATGACAGGGGGGACATTTGGATAGGGACCATGGATGGGGGATTATACAAATTCCATTACCAGGAAAAGGACAGCATGCCCATAAGGAAAATAGCCGGAGATGAATTGCTTGCCTCAAATTTTATACTTTCCCTGATTTTATATGATGAGAACAATTTGATAGTAGGATTGGATAAGGGGATGAACAGGCTGACACTTGATGATGAGGGTAATGTAACAAGGGTGACAAAATACGATGAGACCAATGGCTTCTTCGGGATCGAGAATAACCTGAATGCAATTCTTTTGGACAACAGCAATAATATATGGATGGGAACTGTAAATGGACTGACCCGGTATTCCCCTTACCTGGAAGATGAGAAACTCTCCCCTCCAATTGTGCATCTCACCGATATTCTTTTGCGTGAGGAACCGGTTAATTGGGCGGACAGAGGGGTTAACAAACTCCCCTGGTTCAATATACCGGAAGATCTGGTCCTTCGCCATTCGGAGAATGTCGTAAGTTTTCAGTATGATGCCCTGGCATATGCTAACGCCACTCGCGTGAAATACCGTGTCATGTGCGAAGGACTTGATGAAGATTACGGTCCGGTTACTGAGGAAAGTACTATCGTCTACCGAGGATTAAGTCCCGGACATTATACATTAAAGGTATTGGCTGAGAACGGGAACGGGGTATGGAGCGATGAACCACTTGAGTATCCTTTTATTATCAAACCCCCTTTCTGGCAGACATGGTGGTTCATCAGCCTTATGGTGATACTGGTTGGTGTGATAATATTTGTCTACATAAAATATCGCGAAAGGCAGTTGATACAGGAGAAAAGAATACTGGAGCAGAAGGTAAAGGAACGCACGGTTGAGATACAGAAGAAAAACGAGATACTCAGTGAACAGAATACTATTATTGAGAACAATAACAGGGAGATCAAGGCAAGTATCCGTGCAGCCAAGCGGATACAGGATGCCCTGCTGCCTTCGGAGATGACGCTGGGTAAGTACATGGATGACTATTTCATACTCTTCAAACCACGGGATATTGTGAGCGGGGACTTCTACTGGGTCAAGCAGACAGACCATAAACTTGTCGTGGTGGCAGCTGACTGCACCGGACATGGTGTCCCGGGTGCTTTCATGAGCCTGCTTGGCATGTCATATCTGGATGATATTGTTGAGAAAGAGGGCGTTACGGATGCCGGGGAGATACTGAACCACTTGAGACAGGATGTTATCGACGCACTTCATCAGTCCGACACAAGCGAGACGAAGGAAGGTATGGATATGGCCTTATGTACTTTTGATCTTGACCAGAACCTGGTTCAGTATGCGGGTGCTAATAATTCCCTCTACCTGATCAGGGACAATGAGGTTCAGGAGTATAAAGCAGACCGGATGCCGGTGGCAATTTATACCGATATTAAAGATTTTCAGACCAACGAAATGGAAATCATAAAGGGTGACTGCATCTATATGTTCTCCGATGGTTTCCCTGATCAGTTCGGCGGACCCAGAAACAAGAAATACAAGTACAAACCTTTCAAGGAATTATTGCTGGAGATCCACAAAAGCCCCATGGAAGAACAGAAACAGATCCTTGATGATACCCTTGAGGCCTGGAGGGGAGAGAACGAACAGGTGGATGATATAGTTGTTATGGGGATCAAATACTGATCCGGGCAAGCCATCCGATGAATCGATCCGATGGGTCAGAAAGTCAAAGTAAAGACAGTTTCCTTATCAGGTACGGAATGAGCCGATATGGTTCCGTTATGAAGGCGCAGGATCTGTCTTGAAAGGCTGAGCCCGATACCAGAACCGCTTTGCTTGGTGGTAAAGAAAGGTATGAAGATTTTATCGAGGACCTCGGGCAATATACCATGGCCATTATCCGAGACCTGAACGGTTACACGTCCCCGTTTATTGTAATAGGCATTTAACTCTATACTTGGCTCTTTCCTGTTTTCCAGAGCATGCAGGGAGTTCCTGATAAGGTTGATGATCACCTGTTCGATCAATTGTTCATCGGCCGAAACCTCAATATTTTCCGGATCTATTTTTGTATGGTAGTTGATCTTGTTCTCCCCGATTTCTTCTTCCATTAAGAGGTAAATATTGTTAAACAGGTCCTTAACATGAAAGATCTTAAAGTTAGGTTTGGGTATCCTGGTTAGATTCCTGTAAGTGTTGACAAAGTGCAACAATCCTGTGCTCCGTTTGTTGATGGTCTGAAGTGCCTTCTGAATCTCCATGATGGTATCGAGGTCGAGGTCTTCCTTGATATTACCCCCTTCAGTTATTCCCTTCAGCATAATATCCAGCGTGGATGAAAGGGATGCTATGGGCGTAATGGAATTCATGATCTCATGGGTAAGGACCCTGATCAGTTTCTGCCACGCCTCAGTCTCCTGTTCTTCAAGCACACTCTGAATGTTATTGATGGTCGCCAGGATGATCAGTTTATCCTTTACCTTGAACTCAGTGGAATATATAGCCAGTTGAAGGATATCATCCTGGTCTTGAACTTTTACCAGGGTGTTTTCACCCGGGGATATATTCAGAAGGTTATTAACCAGCTCTTCACTCAATTGGGACAGGCCCTTGACGTTCTTTAGGCTGTGGATCTGGAACAATACCTTGGCTGCTTTATTGATCATTTCAACAGTACCGTCCTTCCGGTAGGCTATAATCGCCACATCGATGTTCTGGACAATACTCTGAAGGTAATGGAAGTGTTCCTCCTTTTCGGATCTGACCTTCTGAAAATCATTGATCACATCATTAAAGGCCCGGTTCAGTTCATCAAACGAGGATCCCATCCCTTCAATCTGGAAGGTGCGGGTGAATTCTGAAAACCGTATGGATTCCAGGAAACTGGTCAGATCCCTGTTCGTCCGGTCAATATATCGTATCAGTGCGAATATCTCGAAAATGATTATGATGCCAACCAGTACAGGGGTCACATGAAAATCTGTACTCAGTGAATAGAAAAACAGGAATATTGAAGCTGCCAGCAACAATATCCTTACTATGATATTTATCCTGAAATTCTTATAGATCATATTTTTCCATTCTTCTGTACAAGGATGTTCTCGTTAGGCCCAGTTCGGTGGCTGCCTGGGTGATGTTCCCCTGGTACTGCTTCAGTACTTTATTTATTATGGTTTTTTCAATATCATCAAGATTGTATGTGTCCAGTTCAAGATCTCCTACCTTCTGGCTGATAGATTGCAGCAGGAAATCATCTTCTTCCAGGCTGCCTGAATCACTCATAATTATACCTCTCTCAATGGCATGCTGAAGTTCCCTTACGTTCCCTGGCCACTGGTACTGTGCAAGCTTCTTGCCTGCAGCGGCACTGATGTTTTTTATATTCTTTTTGTATTTTTTTGTATAGATTTTCAAAAAATGTTCCGCCAGAAGAGGAATATCTCCGGTCCGTTCACGCAGGGGTGGCAGGTGGACCTCAACAGTATTGATCCTGTACAGCAGGTCCTGCCGGAAATTGTTCTCTGTAACCATGTCGAGGATATTTATGTTGGTGGCGCAGATCAGCCTGACATCTACGGGGATGGGTCTGTTGCTCCCCACACGTATCACTTCTCGTCTTTCAATAACTGTCAGTAATTTTGTCTGCAGGGTAGGCGAGAGGTTCCCGATCTCATCCAGGAAGAGTGTGCCCCCGTCTGCAATTTCAAAACGTCCCTGTTTGGTCTTCTTTGCGTCAGTAAAAGCACCTTTTTCGTGTCCGAACAATTCGCTCTCAAATAGTGTTTCGGCAATGGAACCGAGGTCCACAGAAATAAAAACCTCATCTTTTCTCGCCGAATTCCTATGCAATGCCCTGGCTACCAATTCTTTGCCAGTGCCATTCTCTCCGAGGATAAGGATGTTTGCATCCGTGGTAGCAACCTTCTTAATAGTATTAAATACCTGTTGCATTTCGGTAGAGTTGCCAATAAATTCATGAAAAGGCTGATCATATACAGCTGTAATTTCCTGCTGCCGGCTTTTCAGTCCTTTTGCTTCCATCCTGGATCTTTTTAACTTGACCGAAGAGGATATGGTTGCCAGCAGTTTCTCATTTTGCCATGGTTTCAGAACAAAGTCTGTGGCACCTGATTTTATTGCTTTCACAGCTTTTTCTGCATCTCCATAAGCAGTAATGAAAACAACTACAGCATCAGGATCTATCTCAAGGATCTTGGCCAGCCAGTCAAATCCTTCCTGGCCGCTGATGGCATCCTTGGTAAAATTCATATCCAGCAGGATTACATCAAAACTCTCCTTCCCGAGCAAATCCGGGATCTCTGCAGGATCATTAATGGTGGTAATTGTTTCTACATGCTGCTTCAACAGTAATTTCAGTGCAAACAGAATATCCTCATTATCGTCAACAGCAAGGATTTTACCAATTGTATTACTCATAATTATTCATGTTTTACGTGTAAGTCGTCCCAAGGGCCCGGAACAGCTTACATTTACCCCTGGGGTAAATTTACATATTATTTTTTTGTAATGTTCGGAATCGTACTGTTATTGTTGCATAATCGAACAGTCACCCCTGTTAGTATAAAACTTCTTCAGGAACAATATTCTGTAAATCAGCCAGATAGGTCTTTTGGCATAATAAATGGGTATCATATGCGGAACATTTATACATCTGGCAATGGACGGCATGGATCGCAAACTTGAGAAGAAAAACAAATTCTTCAACAAAAGAACTTTATGGATTTCAATCCTCAGCATCATCATCCTGATGGTCGCCTACAACCTGGTCTTCGGGGATAAATCATCCAAACTTAATGTAGAAATTGAAAAGATCTCCATAGCTAAGATCGAGAAGGATGTATTCCAGGATTATATTGCTGTAATTGGTACAACCGAGCCTTTTCAAACCATCTACCTTGATGCAGTCGAAGGGGGAAGGGTTGAAGAAATTATACGCGATGAGGGGAGTACTCTGAAGGAGGGTGATCCCATCATCCGGCTGAGTAATGATAACCTGATACTTGAAATATCCAATACGGAGGCCCAGGTAGCCAGAGCGGTAAATGATCTACGGACATCCAGGCTGCTAATGGTCCAGCAGCAATTGAGTTCCGAAAGCCAGCTTATTGAAACCGATCGTCTGTTCAGGCAGCAGGCCAGGGCATATGAGAATAATAAGAAGCTATACGAGGAGAAACATATTTCCTACGAGGAGTTTGAACAATCCAAGGAGCAATACTCAGCCTCAAGAAGGAAGTTAACACTGCTGCAGGAGATCCAGATCCAGGATTCTATCTTCAGGAAAATACAGGTAGAGTCACTGGAATCATCCGTTAACATCCTGGTCAAGAACCTGGATATCATCCGTGGCAGGCTGGATAAACTGGAAATAAAAGCCCCCATTGACGGGGAGCTGGCAACACTGAACCCTGAAATCGGGGAAGTAATACAGTACGGTATGAGAGTCGGGACCATGAACATCCTGGATTCCTATAAACTGCGTGTGGAAATAGATGAACATTATATTGCCAGGGTAAGTACCGGATTGGTCGGGGAGTGTGATTTTGCCAGTATACCATATCCTGGAAGGGTTGTGAAGATATATCCCGAGGTAACAAACGGACGTTTCTATGCTGACATGATCTTTACCGATACTACTCCGCCCCAGATCAAGATCGGGCAGACCTCAAGGATCAAACTGGAACTGGGAGAGTCCAAAGAAGCCATACTGGTACCAAGAGGGGGATTTTACCAGAGTACAGGCGGTCAATGGGTATATATCATTGATGAATCCGGGGAATTCGCCTATAAGAAGGATATAAGCATAGGCAGGCAGAATCCGAGGTTTTACGAAGTACTCAGCGGGCTTGAGGTCGGCGACCAGGTGATTGTTTCGAGCTATGATAATTTCGGTGATGTGGATAAGCTGATACTCAAGAATTGATCAGGCATTTGAGTCAAACCAATATATATATTAAAAATTCTAATAAGTTTTATCATGATCAAAACAGAAGAATTAACCAAGGTATTCCGCACAGATGAAGTGGAAACCACTGCTCTTAATAAAGTCACCATGGAAATAAAAAGTGGTGAGTTTGTAGCTGTAATGGGACCTTCAGGATGTGGAAAATCCACATTGCTGAATATTGTCGGCCTGCTGGATAATCCCTCCGGGGGCTTATTGTATTTTGACGATATTGAAGTTGCCAAGTACAAGGAAAGGCAAAGGACCAATCTCCGTAAGGGGAATATTGGCTTTGTTTTCCAGAGCTTTAACCTGATCGATGAACTGACTGTTTACGAAAACGTTGAGCTCCCGCTCTTGTATATGAAGGTATCTTCATCTGAGAGGAAGAAATTAGTGAATGACGTACTCGACCGGATGAAAATTGCTCACAGGAAAAAGCATTTTCCGCAACAACTTTCAGGTGGTCAGCAGCAGAGGGTAGCCATTTCACGAGCTGTAGTTACCAATCCAAAGCTCATCCTTGCTGACGAGCCCACAGGTAATCTTGATTCAGCCAATGGCGAGGAAGTAATGAACCTGCTTACCGAGTTGAATAAGGATGGAACTACCATCGTTATGGTTACTCACTCCCCGACAGATGCCGAAAAAGCTCACAGGATCATCCATCTTTTTGATGGTCATATTGTCACGGAAAATATCAAGCACGTTTTATAGTAACCAGAACAGAATCAAGATGAAGGATTTATGTGTACCAATCCCGAATTTCGGAGAACAGGAGATTGCTGACATTGAACTGAGAGTCGGTGATGAGAAGATCATCTACAGTTTCAGGGTGGAATCATTCCCCTGGGATATCAAGGATGAATTATCCTCGGAGGATGATGAAATCACCAACTCACTTGCCAGAATACACAGGCTGAAAAAGTCCATTGAAAGCTACGATCCTGCTTGGGAACTGATACAGATCTTTACTCCAAACGAACATGCACAGCACATCCAGGTGCTTTACAGGAGAAGGCAAAAGATCTGATCTGAAATATGTTGAACTAAAATCATCCGGCGATGAAGGTTAAAAGAAACCTGGTGTTGCTTTTGCTGGCAGGGATCACTGCGTTCTCTGCACAAGCACAGGAAATATGGTCACTCGACAGATGCATAGAATATGCCATCGAAAACAACATCCAGTACAAACGTCAAAAGCTGCAGGCAGAAACAACCGGGAACCTGTCATTCAATTCTAAAATGAAAATGCTGCCAAGTGCAGGGGCTTTTGCCAGTGCTTCCCAGAACTGGGGGACAACCTTCTCCTATGACCAGCTTGAATATGTTAACCAGAACAATCTCGACGGATACTTTGGGCTGGGCGTGGATATGGATATCTTCAGGGGATTTTCCAAAATTAATGAGATCAACCAGTATAAATACAGCCTGCTGTCCGATATGCAGGATGTGGAAAAAATGAAAAACAGCATTACATTCGAGATCGTCGCCGCTTACTTGCAGATCCTTTTAAATGAAGAGCTGTTGAAACTGGCAGAAAGCCAGCTTGAGGTGACACGGCAGCAGGTGGAGCGGACCACCAGGTTGGTTGAGGTGGGCAATGAACCCATGGGCCGTCTGCTTGAGATTCAGGCACAGGAGGCACTGGAGAATTCAAACCGTACATCAGCCAAAAATGATCTTGACCTGGCCTACCTCAGGTTAAGCCAACTGCTTTTTCTCAGTTCGGCTGAAGACCTGCAGATAGAAGTCCCTTCTGACCTGGAAGCAGATGATGCAAACGTCCTGAAACAGCCTCAGGAGGTGTACCAGGATGCACTGGGGTTCCTTCCTGATATCAAAGCCGCTGAATATTTCCTGAAATCTGAAGAAAAACGTCTTGCCAGGATAAGTGGGGCGAGGTATCCAAATATTACTGCACGCTTCGTTGACTACACCCGTTTTAATGAACTGGCAGTTCATCCCAGCCTGTATGATTCGGACCCTGCAAACGACCAGGTGAAGTATGCTTATCTCGACCAGGTTAAGGATTTCAGGTACAGGGCGATAACCCTGAACCTGAATATCCCGATTTTCAGTAATTGGAATACCCAGACAATGATCAGCAATGCCAGGGTATCTTTAGATGATGCACAACTGGCCCTGGACCAGGCAGAGCTTGATTTGTATATGAGCATACAGCAGGCACATGCCAATGCCGTGGCAGCCATGGAGAATTACCGCTCCAGCCTTGAAGCAGTAAAATCACAGCAGGAGGCCTTCGATTACAGCGAACAAATGTTTGAAGTAGGAATGGTAAGTTCGGTGGATTATAATATTGCCAAGAATCTTCTTACTTCGGCACAGTCAAATCTCCTTCAATCAAAGTACCAGTATATCTTCCGGTCAATGCTTCTGGATTTTTATTCGGGGAATCCCATAGCTCTCTAATCAGATCGATCAGCTGTAACCGGTTCAATCTTCTATTGCTGAATAGACCAATTTACCCCCCAGGTAAGTACGCAGGATATTGATATGGGGGATCTTTTCTTCCGGTACGGACATAAGGTCTTCTTCTGTAACAATGAAATCGGCAAATTTACCCTCTTCCAGGCTGCCTTTCTCATTTTCTTCAAAGGCTGCCCTGGCTGCCCATATGGTCATGGCTTTCATTGCTTCTTCCCTTGTCAGGGCCTCCTCTTTCATGAACCCTCCTTCGGGCCAGCCCTTAAGGTCTTTTCTTGCCACAGC
>CAZILN010000122.1:0-4621 GCA_964540005.1 uncultured Bacteroidaceae bacterium
CTTACTGGAAGATGAGGTCAATGTAACCATCATTGCCACAGGATTCGAAACCAACAGCATTCCTGAACTGTATATCAAGAAGAAACAGGCTCAGAAGCTTACCCTGGAAGATAACAAAACGTTGAGTAATAATAATGAACCTTACAGTAATGTACAGCGAACCATTGAATTCGATATTTCCGGAGGCAAAGAAATAATGAATCCTGAACTCTTTGGTGATATGGATGGAAAGGCTGAGCATTCAAAAGATGAAAAGAAGAAACTGGAGGAGCGAATGGAAAAACTGAGGAGGTCCCAGGAAAAACTTAAAGAACATAAACTCAGCCAGTCAGAAGAAAGGGGAAATATAGACGAACTTGAAAACGAACCGGCCTATATCAGGAAAAAGATCCAGTTGGAGGAGCGTAAGTATTCATCCGAATCAAAATTTTCCAAATATACTTTGTCTGAAGATGATGATGACGAAGGCCCCAGGTTACGGGAAGATAATTCCTATCTGCACGATAATGTTGACTGATATTTAAATTTCAGGTATAAAATGAGACGGCCGGTCAGATGCCTCATCTTTGATTATGGTTGTGTAATAAGCAAACCCCAGGAAACAGGCATTCTCAATACATTATGTGAGTATTTTAGTTCTGATCTGCCTTCCTTTAATAAATCATACAGAGCTTACAGAAATCAGTTTGACAGTGGCCTGATTTCTTCAGAACAGTACTGGGACCTGGTTGCACGCTCCCTGGACAGGAAGGTGACCCTGGAACAGATAAAATATATAAATGATCTGGATGTAAGAAGCTGGGTCCGGATTGATCAGGCAATGCTTTCATTCATTTCCGGTATCAGGGATTCGGTTTCTGAAATGGCAGTTCTGTCGAATATGACATTCGACACCCTGACATACATTAAAGCTGAATATACATGGATTGGAATATTTGATAAACATTTCTTCTCCTGTGAAATAGGTATGAGTAAACCTGATCCGGGAATATATACTCACTGTCTTAATGAATTGGATACTGACCCGGATCAATGCTTGTTTATTGATGATTCAGAAGAAAATGTTATAGCAGCGGGAAAACACGGGATCAACTGCCTTTTATATTCTGGCTTTCCGGCATTTCAGCAAGAGATTACTTCAAGTTATAAGCTGGCTAGAAGAATTTAGCGCGGTTATCCTTGATTTTTGCAGCTTCCTGCAGGGCTTCATAGGCCTCAAAATTGGCCTGTGACTGGAGCATCAGCATCATTCTGTCCCGGTCCGATGAGTAGTTGCCGGTAGAATCCGTTGTTACCTGGTTAATCCTGAGTACATAAACTCCATTATTACCAATAACAGGATCTGATATCTCATTCTCAGACATATTGGAAGCGATCGCTATCAGCCGGGGTTCTATGCCTGCAGAAGGAATGGACATCGATGAAAAACTGATTTGTGATGCTTCCTGAATGGAGAGGTTTAGCCGGGATGCCAGGTTTTCAAAGGAATTTTCTTCAGCTAGTAATGACTTGAATTCTTCAATAATTTTTTCTGCTTTTTTCTGCTTTTTTACCTCAAGTTCAATTTCTGCCCGAACCTGGTCAAAGGGGGCAGTGCCCTTTTTACGGATCTCGGTAAGTGCCGCAACGACATATTTATTTCCTAATTCAAAAATACCCGACACCTCATTCAATTCTGCGCCGAATGCCCATCTTATCATTTCACGGGGGGATTCCAGGCCGGTAATTTCTTTCTGGTCTTCACGTACCAGATCGGCATATCTTTTTGTCAGTCCAAGTTCAGCAGCAGAGGCATCGAATTTCTCGTATGAGTTGTTTTTCCCTGCAAATTCTACTGCCTTTGAATAGATATCCTGGTAGGTTGAGGAACTTGGCTCAACTTTCCTGCTGAGAATGGCCCTCTTAACCTTTTTAACTTCCCGGCCTTTATCCAATACCTCAATAATATGAAAGCCAAACTGAGATTCCACCAGTTGGATCTCACCTATCTCGCCTTCAAAGCAGGCATCATTAAAAGGTTTCACCATGGACCCTTCCTGGAACCAGCCCAGATCGCCACCCTGTGAAGCTGAACCATCATCTGAGAATTGCATGGCCAGGAGTAAAAAATTCGACCCTTCCTCTAATGCTGTTTTTAAACTGTCAGCAAGAAGGGAAGCAGTATTGTAATCCCTCTTTTGTGAAGACTGGATAAGAATATGGCGTGCTCTTACTGAATCCGGCAGATAATTGATCTCAACGAGTTTGGCCAGCCTGTATGAATTATCTTCAATGTAAGGCCCGTATGTATCACCAATGGTTGCGCGAAACATAAAATCGTTAATGCTGTCAGAAAGCTCGCCATACTTATAATTGATATCATCATAAGGTATATCTGATTCGAGGCTCACAAGGGAGTTCACATCATCCTCTGTCTTAAATTCGTTCACCATGCTGTTAATCCAGTCCCTGGCGGCCTGATCATCCTCAGGGGTGGGATTGATCTCAAATACAACGTACTCAAGATCAACTGATGCTTCCTGCTTGTACTGATTCTGATGTTCTTTGTAATAGTTCTGCAGATCAGCTGTTTTGTATGATATAAGACTGTCATTCAGGGAATTATATCTTTTTACAACAAAACTGAAATCAACCTTCCTTGCAGATTCAGAGAAATTGCTTTCCGCTTCCAGGCCGGTAATATACATACCCTTGCGGATCAGGTTGTTGTATTTATTAAAAGCCCTGTCTTTGATGATCTCACTTTCAAGGTACAGCCAGATGGTTTTCTGCTGTCCGGATGGATCTTCGTCCATGGTCCGGATAAACTGCACCAGGAAGGACCTGTTAAGTATACCTGTTTCAGGGTCTGTAAAGATGCTCTGAATAATCGGATGGGGGTTACGCCCCTGAATCATATCCATTACTTCGTCAGTACTGACTGCCACACCGAGTTCCTCATATTCGTTACTGGTTGTGTATTCGCGCACAATATCCTGCCATGTCTGTTCGCGGATGCTTTCCATTGTGGCCTCATCGATGGAAGTAGTTCCCATCCTCATCCTGTAATACTCGGCCAGACGGTCCACTCTCTCCTGGTATTCCTGGTACTGAATCTTTTGTCCGTCTATTTCTGCCAGGTCAAACTGGGACCTCCCCCTGACGGGTTGTCCGGATCCGATAAAATCCTGTATGATGAAGGCAAATATGGCCATTCCGATAATAATGGCTATAAGTAATCCCGCCCTGTTCCTTATTCGCTGTAATGTTGCCATAGGTTTAAAAATTTCGAGCTACGAAGATAATAATATTTACTAATTTCAAAATGATGTCTGCTCCTTTATTATGATTCATCTGACCGGGCCAGCTGTATCAGTTCAATCCTTGTTTCTCCGACATCCAGGATACGGAAGGTAAAAGGTTCAATTATGATTCGCTCATTAATTTTCGGGATGCTTTCATAATAATATAATATCAGTCCAGCCAGGGTTTCATAATTATCTGATTCAGGAATGCCAAGTCCATACTTTTCATTCAGGTAATCAATTTCATGCCTGCCTGAAAAAATATACTCATTGTCACTTATCTGATTTTCTGTCAATTCAGAAACATCGTGTTCATCCTCTATTTCACCTATAATTTCTTCAATGAGATCTTCCAGGGTCACAATACCGCTTGTACCACCGAATTCATCAACCACCACTGCGATACTGTTATGTTCACGGATGAAAAGCTGCATGAGTTTGTTGGCCGGCATGGTTTCCGGGACAATGGGTAAATTCAGGATCAGAGTTTTTATTTCCTCAGGATTTCTGAAAAGTGATTTGGAATTAATATAACCGATGATGTTATCGGTAGATTCCCTGTAAATGAGGATCTTTGATAAACCTGTTTCGATAAATCTCTGAGTAAGTTCCTCCAGCTGGCAGTCATCATTCAGTGCAACAATTTCCGGACGCGGCACCATACAATCCCTTAATTTTACATTTGAAAAGTCAAGGGCGTTCTGAAAAATCTTAATTTCATGCTCGGTTTCTGACTGCTGTATATTCTCCAGCGGGACCTCACTGACAAGGTGATCCAGGTCAATTTTACCGAATACCGCAGTTTCTTCTTCCACGGGAGTCCCGGTGATCACCCTGATGATCACATTTGAAATGATAATAGTAAACCGGGTGATGGGATATAATACTATATAGAACAGGTATACAGGAATGGCAAAAAGTTTAAGGGCCGTATTGGGACTTAAGCGGAACAGGGTTTTAGGAAGGAACTCAGCCACAAAAAGGATGATCAGGGTAGATATAATGGTCTGTATCAAAAGTATCGCCGGTTCGGAAGTGATGAAGTCAGGTATGAAACCTTCCAGCTTTATGACCATAAAAATACCGTAAATCACCAGGGCAATATTGTTCCCGATAAGCATTGTAACGATATATTGCCCGGGGTACCGGGAGAGGAAGGAAACAATTTTTGAGTTAAAAGACCTCTCTTTTCTGTACAATTCAATCTTGAGTTTATTAGATGATACATACGCGATTTCCATTCCCGAGAAAAATGCAGAGAACAGAACCGATATTATTATTGTAACAATAATTGGCATTAATTACTTTCCTGTTTAAGTTTAATTTGTTGTAAGTGT
>CAZILN010000123.1:0-2636 GCA_964540005.1 uncultured Bacteroidaceae bacterium
GTTTTCAATTTTTGATAGGTTTTGATTAAGCTGTTAAGTTAAGGATTTTTCAAACACAAATTCTGCACCCGTCAGCCTCCTCATGTTTGCCAGCAGATTCATATTGTCTTTATGCTTCTAAAATAAAAACCCGGCTTAAAACCGGGTTTTGAATGGGTAGTGGGCGATATAAGATCGAACTTATGACCCCCTGCTTGTAAGGGCAGGCGTATAGTTACACGTAAACATTTGACAATCTGATTAATTCGTTTTAACTTCGTTTACGATTCCCATCATTCGCGGAGTTCGACTGCACAGCACTTGATGTTTCAATTTCATTTTTCAGATTTAATTGTTTGAAATTCTCATACAAAGTATCAATGATCATAATCGTTTCCAAAACCTAATTGTAATATATCAGCACATCGTTTACACTTTTTAATAAAGGCAAAGTATCAACAGATCGTTTACACATGATTAAACCTGCAAATCAAAATAGTTCAAAAATATGTTGTTCAGCCCCCTAGGGGGCGCGCCTTCTAAGCAAGGCAAAATATCATCAGTTCATTGACATATTGTTTTTCAGTCAACAGGCATTGCAAACGGGAATACATGATGGATGATTCCATCCTGCTTTATCAGAAGCACATGCTGGTCAATAACTATCTCAGCAATGACATAGGTATAGACTAACTCTTGTTTCACAGTAAAGCCGGTTCTTAGTATTGTCAGTCTTCTATCGCTTCTTATGAAGCGTATGAAGATTACAGAACCTTCAACCAATGGGATTGGATCTTCCATGTTTATAGGCCCAAGCTTATATTCTTGGGAGATGGATTTAATCTGATTGGGATACTTACCTCCCTGAGTTGAGTACCGATGATTCTGGTTATGAAAATCGGAAAACACCAGCGATTTCTCTTCAACGTCTTCAAATGAAGAAAATCGCTGAGCAGAGAAAAAGTATTTATAGAGGTTCGAGTTAAACTTCTCAATAATACCGTTTCTCCAAGGTTCAGATGGTGGTATGAAGATGGGCGTTACTCCTTGTGAAAGTGCCAACCGAAGTACAATACCAAGACTCCTGGGATAGCGGTTACTCCCTCTAAATGCGAGTTCATTATCCATTTGCAGGTAATCGGGTATCCCATAGATTGTCCAAAAATGAATAATGATTCTGGCAATCGTAGTTGACCTCTTGTCTCTAATCGGATAGACCCCGGCATGATGATTTTCAGTATCAATCATGTTCTGAAAATAGAAGCGGGAACCTCCGGTGAGATACCTGGGACCAACCAGATCCATCTGCTGAACAAGTGTAAAATAGTTTGGGTATTCTATTCCCTTTCTTTGTTTTACGCTGGAACAGTTGATCAGATTGTTCCGTTTCAATATCCGGTTAATGGTCGGTATTGAAGGCGATTTCAGGTCCATACGTTCTATCTCATACATAATGCTTAAAGCACCCGTCTGAGAATAAATTCGGCCTTCAAGTGCCTTCCTGACACTGATAACCAGTTCCTCTTCATTTTGAGAAGTCCTGTTATGCACTTGCTTTGGCGATGTAGACTCTGAATGAAACCAGTCATTGCCACCTTTGGTACGATAACGGGTAATCCATTTATGTACCCACTGGCGTGATCGACCAAGCTTATGCACAATTTCAGATATTGAATCACCACTTAGATAGAGCTCCACAGCCTGTTTCCTGAGAATAAGTTCGTCTTCCATAATTTTTGAGATTATAGAGACGAATAAACAATATTTCAAAGAACGTGATCGATCGTTATGTAAACGATGTTATGATATCTTGGTCTTTCTTAGATGTAAACGATCTGCTGATACTTTGATGTAAACGATGTTATGATATTTATCACCTAATAATTAGAATTTATGCAGACTCTATTTTCACCAATACAATTAGGTAATGTTCAGATCAGTAACAGGTTTGTTCAATCAGCCACTTATGAGGCAATGGCTTCTTTGAACGGTGAAGTTACAGACAAGTTGGTTAAAAGGTATCAGGTCCTTGCGAAAGGTAATATTGGCATAATTATTCCAGGACATATTTATGTGCATCAGCATGGAAAAGCCAGCCCTTTCCAAACCGGGATTTACAGTGATGAAATGATACCTGGACTGAAAAGACTTATTGATGCTGTACATAATGAAGGAGGTAAAATATTCTTACAGCTATCACATGCAGGAAGACAGACCGTTAAGGCCTTGATAGGAAGACAGCCTATGGGTCCATCCAGTTTTGACAGGGATCCACTGAATATGGTAAAGGCAGCAGAAATGACTGAGCCAGAGATGCAGGAAGCAATTAACGCATTTGGAGAAGCTGCAAGGCGCGCTGTGGCAGCCGGAGCCGATGGCATTCAGTTACATGGTGCTCATGGATACCTGATCAACCAGTTTCTATCACCATATTTTAACAAGAGAACAGATGACTGGGGAGGATCTGATGAAAACCGATTCAGATTTCTTAAGGAAGTAATCCTGATCAGCAGGAAAAACATGCCAGAGGGAATGCCCTTAATGATCAAACTGAGCACAAATGATTTTACACCAAAAGAAGGGATAAGCCCGGATCTTGCTTCAAAATATGCAGGATGGCTTCATGATCTGTCAGTTAACGGTCTGGAGCTTAGTTG
>CAZILN010000124.1:0-17888 GCA_964540005.1 uncultured Bacteroidaceae bacterium
TATAAAACTTTTCTCAACATATACTGCGATATTTTGTAATTAATGGTATAAACACTTGGGTAAGTTCTGGTCTCTTTTTAGTGACAAGCCCCAGACATTTAATCAAATTTGTATATGAAGACCAAATGCATATGAATCGAACAAACAGCATTTTTTTACTACGCAAAATCTTGCATAATATCAGCTTTTTTTGTATATTTAAGAGTAATGCCAAATATACGAAAAGCATATAAATTCAGGCTAAAGACCAATAGGGAAATCGAAGAAAAACTTACACGTATTTGTGGTTCTTCACGGTTTCTCTGGAATAAGGCCCTTGCTATTAACCTGGAACGCCTGAAAAACAGGCATTCTATTCTCAGGTACAATGAACTGGCTTTCTGGTTGGTCCTTTGGAAACAATCAGAAGAATATTCTTTTCTAAAGGAGTGCCCTTCACAGGTTCTGCAGCAAAAGCTCATGGACCTGGAAAGAGCCTTCATGGACTCATTTGATAAAAGCCAGCCCTTAAAGCGCTTACCAGTGTTTAAGAAAAGAGGGCTGGGAGATGGGATTCGTTTTCCCCAGTGCTGTGAGATTGACAACCGCAGGATACGTCTGCCAAAGCTTGGCTGGATAGGTTTCCATAAGAGTTGCGATATCTGTGGAAAGATCAAAAACATTACGGTATCCAAAAAAGGCAGCAAGTGGTATGCATCCATTCAGGTTGAGCAGATGGTTCAAACCGGGAAGCATCCCTCTGATTCTGAAATAGGCCTTGATGCAGGGGTAAAATGTTTTGCAGCCTTTTCAGATGGCACCATGGTTGAAGGTGTCCACAGTTTCAAAAAGCACGAAAAGACACTGGCCAGAGAACAGAGAAAGCTTTCGAGGAAAGTAAAGGGTTCAGAGAACTGGAAGAAACAGAAAGAGAAAATATCAAGGTTTCACCATACCATTGCAGATGTACGTTCAGACTTCCTTCATAAATTGAGTACAGAAATCAGCAAAAACCACGTGAAAGTGTACGTTGAAGGATTACGAATTAAGAACATGAGTGCATCTGCAACAGGGACACAAGAAGATCCGGGGAAGAATGTAAAAGCAAAATCCGGGTTGAACAAGTCAATACTGGATCAGGGGTGGTATGAATTTCGAAGGCAGCTGGCATATAAACTTTCCTGGAAAGGAGGCATACTGGCAGAGGTTGATTACCGGTATACATCACAAACCTGCTCATGTTGTGGTTACACGGCACAGGATAACAGGAAATCACAGGCAGTTTTTAAATGCTTAGCCTGTGGTTACGAAGAGAATGCAGATGTCAATGCAGCGAAGAATATTTTAACCGTCGGACAGACGGGGATGGCCTGTCAAGCGAACCGCAAAAGCGGTCGGCAGCAGAACCCCTTTAGGGCTCGCGTAAGCAAACCTGCAGAAAACCGCAAGGAAGTATTGCCCGTGACTTCTTGAAGTCACTGGAACCGAATGAGCGACAGCGAATGAGCTCACGAGGAGCATGAAATGCTACGAGTAATCCCCTGCACTTTAGGCAGGAGAGGATCGTCAAAGATGAATAATAGGAATTTTATAAATGAATCTGATATAGATTTTTTCCAGATACAATTACTTGACTGGTACAATAAAAATGGGCGTTCATTCATATGGAGGAATAAAACTGCAACTAACTATGAATTGATTATATCTGAAATCCTTTTGCAACGAACAAAAGCGGAAATAGTTACAAAATTCTTACCATCTTTTCTTAAAGAGTATCCGTCATGGAAGCAATTGGGGAATGCAACCGAAATTGAATTACAGGAAATACTGAGACCTCTTGGATTATACAGACAGCGGGGAAGTCGTTTATTTAAATTGGCTATTGAGTTAAAAAAAGAAAAGGTAGATTTCCAAGCCAGCGTAGTCAGGTCGAAGAACTACCAATGATGGGGCAATACATTACTAATGCATTTGAACTATATATTCTTAAAAAGCAATCACCTTTGCTTGATATTAATATGGCAAGGCTACTTGAAAGATTCTTTGGCAAACGTCAGTTAGTTGATATTCGTCATGATCCCTACTTGCAAACATTAGCATACAGAGTCGTCAATATTGAAAACTCAAAAGAACTTAACTGGGCGATCCTTGACTTTGCAGCACTTATTTGTAAAAGAAATAAACCATTATGCAATAAACGTAAAGAATACACCTTCTGAGGTGGGTTTTTAATTTAAACTAAAGCGGACGCCAGGATCACCACTGCGCAATGGCAAATGATGTGCGGGCCCAGCTTAGTTTCCCCGTTATGCCCATATATCCCGCCCCTAAAGAGAGCGGATTTTATGGGAGATTGGATGAAGGGATCCAAAGAATCATTTTATATTGATATAGCTGTAAAATACGATAGGATTATCCAGCACAAACTGCTTTAGTTAATTTTGCTGCTAGATTAGTAAAGAAAACGCATAAAGGTCATTTATTATAGGTATATTTATTTCCAGACTTGATGAGCATTTGCCCGACTGTTTTCATTGTCTTGGGAAAAACTGATTCTTCAGAGCAAGTCATAGCACCTATGCAGGCACCCTCGTATATGATAATATCCCTTATCTTCAGTCTGAGTTATAGCTGTCCAAATGAATGAAGTAAAAGAAAAAACCTTCTGGTGGAGTCTCTTTCGAATAAGAGAGGTGAATATATTCAGCGCACTCATCCTCTTAGTCGTTCTGATGAGTATATCAAGTCCATATTTCCTGAACCAGGACAATATTTTCAATGTTCTCCGGGGCATGTCCGCCATTGGTATCATGGCGCTCGGTCAGACAATGGTCATTATTACAGGAGGTATAGACCTCTCTGTGGGATCAATGATGGCTGCTAGTTCGATGCTGACAGCACGATTAATGGCCGTAAACGATATGAACGCATTTGTCGCCCTGCTCTGTGGTCTGATCTTCGGATTAATATTAGGTATGATTAGTGGTACGGTTATCACTAGATTTAAAATCAATCCGTTCATTACAACATTGGGAATGTTAAGCATCGGACGCGGCATAACCTATCTTCTTGCTACCGGGGTAAAAGGCAGTGTCGCATCCAATATTCCTGTGCAAAATGAAACCATTATTTTTTTAGGTAGCGGCTATCTAGGACCAGTACCCTTCCCGGTGGTGATCTTACTTTGCCTGGTTGTCCTGGCCACCATCTTTCTCCAGCGTACGGTACTCGGACGATATATATATGCCATCGGCAGTAATGAAAGATCAGCTCGCTTATCTGGAGTTCCTGTAAACTGGGTTCGCATATTTGTATATGCCATCACAGGTTTATTCTGTGCTCTGGCCGGAATCATTGTCGCAGGCAGGTTATCAACTGCTGCAACAAACATTGGCTTAGGCAGTGAATTGGATGTTATTGCAGCGGTTGTCATCGGCGGAGCGAGCCTTCAGGGAGGTGAGGGAACTGTACTAGGCGCAGTTATTGGTGCGACCATCATGGCTATCGTAAGAAATGCATTCGTTCTCCTCCACATTCCTAACCATTTTCAAAGCATAACAATTGGAATCGTAATCGTACTGGCAGTCGGTCTTGATCAATTTTTAAAACAAAAAGGAAAAAATGTATAAAATAGCTTTATTCTTACTGGCCTTTTTATCGCTTAGCTACAGTTGTCAGAGATCATCATCCAATAAGGATGCGAGGGTATTGCCAAAACCTCCAGCATATTTCTCGGAAGGCAGGGCAGAGGATCAGGGAAAAGTAATGCCTGTTGAAAACCATCAGCGAGAAAAAATTAAAATTGCATTTCTTGCGATGGAGACGAATCCATGGTGGTCTCCTGTCAAGGCGGGTGTAGTGGAGGCCCGGGATATCCTGATGAATTACGATACAAAAGTAGATTGGATCGTGGCGGGCGATCGTCATACGGCGGATGTATTCGGTATTGCGATCGAAGCGGCAATCATTCAAAACTACGACGGTATTGCATGTCTTGCCGGAGATGAGGGTATGATTCCGTTTATTCAAAAAGCAGTTGATGCCAATATTGCTGTAGCAACTTACAATTCTGAGACCAATAAGGAATCAGCCCGGGCGTTTTTTGTCGGTGCCGATAACTATCAACAAGGGAGGATATGCGGTGAAAAAATGGCTCAGCTGATCAGTTTCAAGGGAAAAGTTGCCATTATCACAGGTTTTTTTGCTGTGGAGGCACACGAGCTAAGAAGAACCGGGTTTAAGGACCTCATCGCTGAAAAATATCCGGAAATCGAGGTTGTCGGCGAAGTTGAAAACATAGACCTGGCTGACGTTGCCTATACACAGGCCACAGATTTTTTGAGTTCATTTCCCGATTTATCCGGTATTTACATCACTGCAAGCGGCCAATTTGGCGCTGCAAACGCTGTGAACGATTATGGGAAGAAGGGTTCTGTCAAGGTTGTCTGTCATGATTTTTTACCGGAAACCATGGGGCTTGTCAGGGAGGGTGTCATTCAGGGGACAATCGGCCAGAGTACCAAACTGCAAGGCAGGGACGTCGTCATCCGGCTTTATAATTACATCGTTGGAGGTATTGTACCTCCTGTAGGAAAACTTTTACTTGACACACCTATGGCGACACCGGATAATGTAGATCAATTTTGGCCTGACTGAGTAGCTTATCAGCCATACACCTTTTAAATCGCACCGTTGCTAAGTTGAAATAATATGCCGGTTGACCCAGAATATATTTTGCAGGCAAAGGGCATTTCCAAACGATTTGGCGGAGTGCAGGCCCTGATAGATGTCGATTTTAAGCTGCGTCCGGGTGAAGTGCTTGCAGTCACCGGTGAAAACGGGACCGGAAAAACAACATTGATGAATATTTTCGGTGGGATTGTCAGGAAGGATAAAGGTGTGATTCTGTTAAACGGTGATCAGGTTGAAATCAATTCTCCACTCGAGGCCTTTGAAAAAGGGATCTCAACCATTCACCAGGAGCTGACCATGATGCCTCATTTAAGCGTTATGGAAAACATTTTTATAGGACACCTTCGTAAGTTTAGGTCCCCTTCCGGATATTTTATTAATCGCAAACTACTTCTGGATTCGGCGAAAAGTGCAATGGCTACTATTGAGTTATCTGTTGACCCGCATCGGTTGGTCAAAGATCTGAGTATCTCCGAGCAGCAGGAAATAGAAATTATTAAAGCCCTTTCCGGCGATGCAAGGATTATCATTATGGATGAGCCCAATTCGTCATTAACGGATGCAGAGACGAAGCGGCTCTTTAACATCATTGGCAAACTGAAAAAGCGAGGCATTTCCATTGTTTACGTATCACATAAAATTGAAGAAGTACTCCATATTGCCGACAGAATAACGGTACTGCGTGACGGTCGACTTATTGGCACCATGGAAAGCAACGAAGCAACTGCCGCACTTCTGTTTAAAATGATCGCGGGACGGGAGAAGAAGAAAACACTGGCACGGAAAGATCATCCTATGGATCATGTTCTCCTGCGTGTAGATGGTCTCTGCGGTAAGGGATTTAAGGATATAAGTTTTGATCTTTTCAGGGGCGAGGTGTTGGGATTTTACGGTCTTGTTGGTTCCGGTAGAAGTGAACTCGCACGTGGCATTTTTGGGGCTAATCCGTTAAGGTCCGGCTCCATCGTTCTTGAAAAACAATCTGTTCTTATTGAATCGCCTAAAAAAGCAATTGAACATGGGATCTCAATGGTTCCGGAAGATCGAAAGGAACAGGCTCTCTTTATGAACCTGCCCGTGAGGTTAAATATGACTATTTCACATCTTCCAAAACTCAGTCGCTTGAGTTTATTAATAAAATCAAAGCACGAGAAAAGCATCATTAATGAATACGTCCAACAGCTGCATATCAAGCTGAATGAAATAAAGCAGCCGATCAATACACTGAGTGGAGGAAATCAGCAAAAAGCTGTACTCGCACGATGTCTCATGATCCATCCAAAAATCCTTATTCTGGATGAACCCACACACGGTGTTGATATTGGCGCAAAGGAAGAAGTGCATCACATGATAGAACAATGCGTTTCCAGAGGTATGGGGATTATCTATATCTCATCAGAAATGCCTGAGATCATGTCTGTATCGGATCGAATAGCAGTGTTTCATGAGGGACAAATGGCCGGCATTTTCACTCGAAAGGAAGTCACGGAAGATAAACTCATTGCTTATGCAACAGGATACAAGTATGACACACCGGAATAAAAAGAGAATACGTAAATTTACCGCAAGATAATCCACGATAACTGTGAACTCTCAAGGATCGCAATTCACACGAGCAAAACATATGACACCGGACCTAGTCATCGGTATTGATAGCAGTACAACCTGCACAAAGGCCATTGCCTGGGATGCTACGGGAAAAAACATTGCAGAAGGATATTGTGATATACCTTTGAATTCTCCGCAATTCAACTATTACGAGCAAGATCCACGTGAATGGTGGCACTCTGCGGCAACAGCCCTGCAAAAAGTGACACATAAAATTGACAAAGAGAGAATTGCGGCACTTGGTATAGCAAATCAACGAGAAACATTTGTAGCATTAAATAAAGACGGTGAACCCTTAAGACCGGCCATTATATGGCTTGACGAGCGCTGTAAGGAACAGGTAGATAAATTTGCCGGGATTATTGGCGAGGATCGCATTCACCAAATCACGGGCAAGCCTAAAGATCATGCTCCCGTTGTTTACCGTCTGGCCTGGATGCAAGAACACGAAAACGGACTGTACAGGCAAGTTTTTAAATTCTGTGATGTGCATACTTACCTGGTATATCAATTAACGGGCAATTACAGGACAAGCTGGGCGAGCGCCGATCCTCTGGGAATTTTTGACCTTGAAAACAAGATATGGTCTCCAGACATTCTCAAAGAGCTGGAAATCACTACTGATCAGTTACCAGAGGCCTGCTGTCCCGGAACGGTTTTAGGACACCTTACAAGTACTGCCGCAGCCTTAACAGGATTAAAAGCAGGAACACCCATTGTTGCGGGCGGAGGTGATGGTCAATTGGCAGGTCTGGGAGTTAACGCACTGGCCGGGGAGCGGGCTTATTTAAACTTGGGAACAGCCATTGTTTCCGGTATGTTTATTGAGGATTATTTGATCGACAAAACATTCCGCACCATGGCCAGCGGTTCGGAAGATGGATACTACTGCGAAACCAGCTTGCGTGCCGGCACATTTCTCATTGACTGGTTTATAAAAGAAGTACTTAAAATCAATCCTGCCAAACAAACGGATATTTACCGGCAATTGGAAATAGAAGCGAAGAAAATACCTGCTGGCAGCAAAGGGCTTTTCATCCTACCCTACTGGAACGCTGTTATGAATCCCTACTGGGATCCCGATGCACGCGGTTGTATTATCGGCCTTTCATCGAGTCATCAGCGTGGTCATTTGTACAGGGCAATACTGGAAGGAATTGCTATGGAGCAATCCCTTTCCACTGAAGCCGTAGAACAAACGGTCGGGAATACGATACAGGAATTTGCGCTAATTGGTGGAGGAGCGAAAAGTGCCCTCTGGCAACAAATAATAGCGGATGCCAGTGGTAAAAGAATCGTGCAGATGGCTTCTGAGGAAGCATCCTCACTGGGTGCCGGAATCTCAGCCGCAATTGCCATGGCCTGGTTCCCCTCATTTAAGGAAGCTGCAGATCACATGACTCATGTCAAAGACATCACCGAACCCATAGTTCAAAATGTCAATCAATACCAGGATTTATCGATGACATTTCGTGAAATTTATCCCAGGATTCGTGGAATAATATAATTGTTTGGGAAAGCTACAAAAAGGGTAATTCTTCAGTATCAGTAAGATCCGATTTTTAAGATTTTTTAGGAAATAATCGCCTACTGCTACACAGTTTTAGGCAGCTTAGCTCCGCTGTTATATGTTCAGAATCAAAACAGGTAATTATGTTTATGCTGCCGATAGGGCCTAGAAGAACATTGAATACATACAATAGTTGAACTAAAACCGCTTACCGCGGTAATTTCCGCAGCTTGCTAGATCTATTTGTGGAGGTTATCCCCAACCAAATGATCCGTTACCGTGTTCGTTTCCCCGTTTCAATCATCGCCCCCGAAAACCGTTTCGAATTCAAGCCCTTAGGAAAAAACCGTTGCCGGTTTACAGCCTATGGGTGTATTCGGATGCCTATGTGGCTATTCCTAAAATCCCATCCGGCCCACGCAGGCAAGCTCAGGGGTTCGATGAAGCACATGAAGGAAGAGGGAGAGAGCCTTAGACGAATGGCTGAGTAACTGTATGTCAAGCTGGCAGCAGATCCACCTAATAAGTCAATACAATGCGAACCTGGGTTTTGGTGTCATATAAAATAAGTATATTGCAATCAATAATTACAATTTCAATAACATGAAACCATTAAGATATTATATGCTCGTTTTGTTTCTATCCTCAATAGCATTTATAGCTAGAGCTCAAAACGGAGTCGAAATAAGTGATACGATTTATTCGGAAATACTGAATGAGAAAAGAGCCATTGATATTAGGCTGCCTATGGGATATGAGGCTGAGTCGACAGAAAGATATGATGTTATCTACATTCTTGATGGTGAGTGGAATATGGATAATTTTTCATTTATCCATAGTTTTGCCATGGAAGACGAATTTGTTCCAAAAGTAATTCTTGTTTCCTTGCCCAATACATATATAGATGGACAAAATATGCGCGACAGAGATTTCTTGCCATTAGAAATGAAAGATAATGAGCGGGCAGGAGGCGCAGATGAATTTATTGATTTCCTGAAAAAAGAGGTAATTCCATATATCGATGATAATTACTCAACTAACAGTGTAAATAGCTTATACGGGCATTCATACGGAGGATTGTTTTCAATGTATACTCTACTTTCCGAACCGGACTTATTCGAAAATTATTATTGTACAGATCCGCCTCTGGGATGGAAAAACGGATACTTGAAAAAGATTGCCAAAGATTTGTTTGCAAAAGTTCCAGAACTGGAAAAGAAATTATGGATTGCAGGCACTTCACGTAATTCAAGCATAAATGATATGAGTAAATTCCTGGAGAAAAACGCACCGAAAAAACTAACATGGCAAACAGCCACATATCCAAACGAAAAACATAACTCTGTGAGACTTAAAGGTATTTATGATGGGATAAAATTCTGTTATAAGTAGTATTTGAATCAATACATAACAGATCGCTGCACTGGTTTTTAACTCCACTACCTTCCGCAATCACTAATGAATTCCACCATTTTATACCATGGGTTGATGGGTAATATAAGAACAGTCTAAATGGCTACCGAAGAGAGCTTTGTCAAGAACGTGATGGACCAGGCAAATCTGGGATCGCGTTTTACATACCGTAAGATGTTTGGTGAATATGGATTCCATCTTGACGGCAAGTTTGTTGCGTTGGCCTGCGATAATAGTTACTTCATCAAGCATACAGGGGCGATTTCGGAGAATGGACTCGAGCTTCCAGCCCGGGCCCCGTATCCAGGTGCCAAGCCATATCCGGTGGCAGATGAATTGCTTGATAACCCGGAAGTTTTAACGCGTGTGCTTCTCGATACCGCCGCATCTCTTCCAAAGCCCAGGCCGAAGCGTTCAACAAATCGAAAGATTCGAAAACGATAGTCGGTTGGCATCTTACAAATCGCCCCAGTCCACCGCCCCGCGAACGGTGACTGAGTAATACCGTTAGCCAGATAGAATAAGGTGTAAAGCAAACTTAAATTTATTATAAGTATTACAAAAGGAGACACTTTCTTTATCCCGTTACTAAAGATTACTTTAATGATGTATTTTAGATCTTCAAATAACCAATATAAGAGAAAAGAAAAATGAAAAAGATTTCAATATTCATTTTAATCCTTCTTTGCGTCGTACCTTCTGTCAAGGCACAGGTAGACTTTATCTGGGGTAAACAGTTTGGTGCTGCAGAGGACGACAAACCCAGAAATTTAGTTACTGATAAATTTGGTAACATATATGTATTCGGCAAAACCAAAAGCAAAATCGGAGAAAATAGCTATGGCAAGGAAGATGGTTTTGTGGTTAAACTCGATAGTACGGCAAGGCTAATTTGGAAAACACAAATTGGAACCAGGGAAAATGATGATCTTCTGAAGGGTGTAACTGATGAAATGGGGAATCTGTATATAACAGGATATGCAGGCGTCATGAGCGAGGATGTTACCAGCATGAATATCCTGGTTGTTAAGCTTAGCAAGGATGGAAAAACAATCTGGCAAAAACAGTTCGGAACAGAGAGTGATGATTTGGGAATAGGCATAGCTGTTTCAGACGAAGGGCATATTTATGTCATTGGACAGACAAGAGGAAAAATGGGAGATCATTCCTATGGAGAGGAAGACTGCGTTGTTCTTCATTTGAATAATGATGGCTCCCAGCTAAATGTTACCCAATTCGGTACGCCGGGTTATGATGTCGGATCTGCAATTTCAGTAAAAAATGATTCTGAAATATTGATTTGCGGGGGAACGACAGGAGATTTAGTAAAGACGAATGCAGGTATGGTAGATATTTTCTGGGGAATACTCACCAAAGATCTCAATATCAAAACCTTGATGCAGCATGGAACAGAAGAGAGGGACGGTGTTAGTAATATATTTACTGATAGTAAAGACAACATTTATATTGTAGGCAGTACAGCGGGAAACATGGGGGCTGTGCCAGTTGGCGATATGGATTGCTTTATTCAAAAGTTAAACACAAAAGGTGAGGTTATCTGGTCAAAGCAATTTGGAACGAGCAGCTGGGATGGCGTGCACGGTCTCGCTCTTTTTGATGATAATACCATTCTGGTGAGTGGTTGTTTAAACTATCCTGCCTGCAGGTCATTTTGCAGGATGTACGACAAAGATGGAAATCTTATCTGGAATACAAATAATGTTATACAGGGAGAGGGCGGCGGGACATGCGGTAAGACTATTTGTGTTGACGCCAAAGGGAATATTTACCATACAGGTTATACTGGCGCTAGTATGTTCTCCGAATTACAGGGGGAGCATGATGTATTTGTTGTTAAATTCAAATTGGATGATAAAATCACTAAATAATGGAAGCAGAAACCATAAAACTCTAAATGATAGGTCCGTGTATATGAAAAGAATTGTTCTATTAATTGCGATTTTCGCTCTGTGTTTCTTTATAGAGGGGATACCGGTAGATTACTGCGATAAGGATGTGAATGATCATCGCGGTAAAATGATACCCTGGGAACAAGGTGCCTGGGAAACGGGCGAGTACCGCAATGTGTTTCTGGAAGCAGGGTATAAACAGGAAGAGATTGATGTGAAACTGACCAAAGCCTACTATGATGTCTTTGAAGGACCGAACAGGGTTTATTTTGATGTGGGTGATTCAATGGCATATATTTCTGACTTGAAGAACCACGATGCTCGTACTGAAGGCCTCTCTTACGGAATGATGGTGGCAGTCCAACTGAACAAGAAAGAAGTTTTTGACCGCTTATGGCGCTGGACTAAAAAATACATGCAGCATCAGGGAGGACCCCGTGATGGTTACTTCGCATGGTCGGTTAATCCTGAGACAGGAAAACATAATTCGGAAGGAACGGCTTCCGACGGTGAATTGTATTTTGTTACTGATTTGTTATTTGCGTCAAATCGTTGGGGGAATGATACGGACATTGACTATTACGCAGAGGCCAGAAGAATCCTGGATGCGATGTGGAGCAAAGACGGTTCGGAGGGAATAAATAATATCATCAATGTGGAACACAAACAAATTAGTTTCGTTCCCGAGTCCGAAAGATATCACCTGACTGATCCTTCCTACCATTTGCCTGCATTTTTTGAAATATGGGCTGAGTATGCCAATGATGGTCATGAACAATTTTATCGTGACTGTGCTGATACGACACGTGTCTTTCTGCGTAGAGTATGCCATCCTGAAACCGGACTAAATCCGGATTATTCTGAATACAGCGGAAAACCTCCATCAGGAATTGGAAGGCGTGCTGCTTTCCGGTATGACTCCTGGAGAGTGCCGATGAATATTGCCATGGATTATTCGTGGTTTGCAAAGGATAAAGAATGGCAAACGGACTATTGCAAAAGGATTCAGAACTTCCTGTTTTGCAGGGGGATCGATACTTTTGAAGACCAGTTTAATGTGGATGGGACACTTCCTGAATGGATTCTCCCTGCAGGCGGATACCGACAACTGCGGCATTCTCTTGGCCTGGTTGCTACTTCTGCCGCGGCATCCATTATGGGCAACCAGGCGATAAGCTGGAAATTTGTCGATGCAGTGTGGAATGCTACATTGGAACCTTATGAGGATGGATATTATGATCCATATTATGACGGGTTGTTGTATCTTTTCAGTTTGATGCACTTAAGTGGTAATTACCGGATCATAATCCCTGAGATGAATTAATCCCAATGGCAAAAAGGTCATCATCAGAAATAAAAGCTATCAAAGGCATCATCCGTGCAATCAACGAGCGATGGAGGCAGAAAGATTACGAAGGCATTGGCGAATTCCTGGCAGACGATGTGGTCGTTGCTCCGCCGCAATCAGATGAACGAATCCTTGGCCGTGACGCGTACGTGCAGTCGTATCGGGACTATGATCAATCAGTTGAGACTCTGAAATATCAGTCCGGCGATCCAAATGTTGACCTTGTGGGGAATACTGCCATTGCGGTTTGTCCGTTCGAGGTCATATACAAACTCAGGGGAAAGAAGTATCATGAGAAGGGGAAAAACATGCTTGTTTTCTCGCTCTCTCGTGGCAGGTGGACAATCGTGTGGAGAACGATGCAGATTGATGAGGCTGTAAATAAGAGTGCCGGCTAACAAAGCCTCTGAAACGAAGCTTTACAGCTCGTTTCAATGCATACCTTAGAACTATGTCGAATTACGTAAAGGATAACAAGAATGGGTAAAGTACTTGTTTTGTATTACAGCCAGGGCGGGAATACAGAGAAGATGGCACAGCTTGTGGCCGAAGGTGTCAATGAGATACCGGGCATTGAGGTGAGGCTAAAGTCAGTCCTTATAGCCAATCGCGATGACATATATTGGTGTGACGGCCTGGCCCTTGGCTCACCAACCTATTTAGGAACGGTTTCATCAACCATGAAAAAGTTTTGGGAAGAACTTCTCCCGGATTGGCAAAAACTGGATGGCAAGATTGGCTGTGCGTATAGTTCTCAGGGAGGTTGGGGTGGTGGAGCGGAACTGACATGCCAGGTACTGGCGACGATCATGATGAATTACGGTTTTTTGGTGTTTGGAGTGACTGATTATTCCGGTCATCAATTTACCGCACACTATGGAGCAACACAGGCAGGTGAGCCCCGGGAAGAGAAACAAATCGAAGCATGTCGGCGACTCGGAAAACGTCTCGCTGAATGGGTGGCGGTCTTCATCGACGGCCGTAAAGAGTTGCATCCGCTTTCAGGAAAGTACAAAAGAAATCCGCAGGATTGATGTATTGAAGCGATACGGAGAGAGGCGGGGAGGAGCGGAGCAAAATAGGTGTTAAATAAAAAGATGAAAGAAAATGATATAAGAAATCTAGTTGGATGCTGTGGAATATTTTGCGGATTATGTAACAAATTCCAATCGAATGCACCGAGTAGGTGCATAGGATGTAAATTGGGTGAACAGCATTCATGGTGCAGTATTTGGAATTGCTGTGTAAAGAAACATGGATTTGAAACCTGTGCAGAGTGTAGCGAGATATTTAAATGTACAATCTTTATTAGAAGAAAAGTATCGGAATGGTTCCCTGCTGCGGATAATTTACAACAAATTAAAAAAGCTGGTTCAGAAAATTGGTTAATAAATCAACAAGAACGCCTGCAATTGGTTGAGAAATTACTCCAAAAATATAATGAAGGTCGTTCACTGAGTTTTTATTGCAAAGTATGTTCAAGAATGCCTGTGGAATTAATTAATAGTGCAATTAAAGAATCAAAGGGAAAGTACACTAGTAAAAAAATAGATAAGGCAGATGTAAAATCAAGGGCGAAAATCTTAAAGGAGACTATTGAAGACATGGCAATAAAAATCGATATAAATTTAAAACAATGAAAAAATCCATTCTGCTTTTAAGTATAACTCTGCTACTTGGGCGATGTACACAAACAGAACCCGAACAATTCACAGCATCTTTGCAGGAAGCATACAGAGATGCTTTCTTAATTGGAAGTTCGGCCAATCGGGCAATAGTTACTAAAGACAAAGCTACCCAGGATATTGTTCTGCGGCATTTTAATACTGTCACTGCTGAAAATGCAATGAAGGCAGGGCCGATCAATCCACAACCTGGTGTCTACAACTTTGATCCGGCAGATGAATTTGTTGATTTTGGAGAAAAAAATAACATGTTCATAATTGGTCATACATTGGTTTGGCATAATCAAACACCCATCTGGTTTTTCCAGGATGATAATGGAAATCCATGTACTCGGGAAGCCCTGATCGAACGAATGCGCAATCACATAGAAACAGTAGCAGGAAGGTATGCCGGAAGAGTTCACGCATGGGATGTCGTAAATGAGGTGATAGACGATGATGGTTCCTACAGGTCTACAACCTGGGTCGATGGCATCGGAGATGGCGATGAACTCGTAAAACTAGCCTTCAAGTTTGCAAGTGAATATGCGCCTGATGCCGAGTTGTATTATAATGATTTCAATGCATGGCGACCTGCCAAAAGAGATGGAATTGTACGACTTGTCAAAATGTTGCAGGAAGAAGGTATTCGAATTGATGGTGTTGGTATTCAAGGTCATTGGGGACTCAATTATCCAAAAACTGAGTACATCGAAGCTGCTGTTGATGCATATGCCTCATTGGGTGTAAAAGTTATGATAACCGAATTGGATGTGGATGTCTTACCCTTAACTAAAGAAGGTCAGATCATTGGCAGGGGGATGAGCGACAAGCAGTTTCAATTAGAAGAATTCAAGGAGTTTTTAGATCCCTATGCTGACGGTATTCCGGATGAAGTGCAACAACAGCTTACTGAGCGTTACACTGAGTTATTCAGGATATTCTATAGCAAGCGGGATAAGATCGACCGTGTAACTTTATGGGGAGTGCATGATGGTATGTCATGGAAGAATGGCTACCCGATACCAGGAAGAACTAATTACCCATTGCTGTTCGATAGAGATAAACAGGCCAAGCCTGCCTTCAACGCTGTTTTGAGCATACCGCAAAATATGAACTAAAATCTTGTTTACACTAATACATCAAAAGGAAAATGATTTGCGGTAGGGCGCTTAACAATACACTCAAATTGCTATCAATTGTTCTCGTGTTCAATCTTACAGGAGTGTGCCTGAATTCTTGTTCCGAGAAAGCCGGCACAACAGCAAATGTGCCAGGTGTCGCCGTTCTGTTAGTGGATACCGATCGGATAATGGGAATTGTTGATGAAGATATTTATGGACACTTTCTTGAACACATTAATCATTCGGTTGTCGATGGTCTGTTCGCTGAACAAATTCGCGGTCGTGGTTTTGAAGGAGATGACTTTGCTACCTACTGGGAATCTTCAGGAACAGGCAGGGTAGAGGTTGTAGAAAGTGAATTTGAGAACGGTGAGAAAAGTATCCGACTCGAAACAAGTAACGGTATGGCTGGTATTCTGCAGGACCGCATCTATGTGCAGGAAGGGTATGATTATAATGGCTATGTCTGGCTAAAGCCGGAGCAAGGATCAGTGCAGGTCATCCTTGTGATGAAAGGCGCTGATGGTAGTCCGGTTGCAGAAATTCCGCTTGATATTTCCAGTCCGGATTGGCAGGAGGTCAGCTATTCTTTTTCCTGTACAAAAACAGATCAACATGGCATTATCGAAATCGTAGCAACAGGAAACGGATCCATTTTCATGGATTATATCTCGATGATGCGCGCCGATATTCGCAAGGACGGTATGTTGCGTCCCGACCTCGTCCAGTCTCTTTGTGATTTAAAGCCACCTTTTATAAGATGGCCGGGCGGATCTTATGCCTCGACCTATCAATGGAAAGATGGTATTGGTCCGCATGTTTCACGCAAATACCATCCCAATGAAATATGGGGCGGTTATTCCGACTACTATGGTTTTGGCACCGAAGAGTTTATGGAGCTCTGCCGGAAGCTGGAGGCCAAACCAATGGTAGTAGTACCAGCAACAAGTGTGGATCCTGAAGCAGTACAGTATGCCATGGATTGGGTTCATTATATGGTGGATCCTCCGGTGACCGAGTGGGGAAAAATGCGAGCAGCTAATGGCCACTCCGAACCTTATGATATTCCGTATATCCAGATCGATAACGAACCGATGAATCACGGGCTGACGCCGGAAGAGTATGCGGAAATTGTCAACATATATGGCAGCAGGCTACGGAAAATCGTCCCTGCGGCCCGTATTGTGGCCTGCGGACAGAAACGGTCGAACGATATGATTTGGAGCAAAAAGATCATCGACATGGCCGGCAGAAATTTCGATGTCCTGGGATGTCACAATTACGAATATGAGAGTGAGAATTTTCAAACAGGACTGGGGCGAATACAGGATTACCTGATTAAGTTGCGTGATTACGTGGGCGCCTCATCATACCCAAATATCAAAATTGCCGTCCTGGAATGGAACCTCAGTCGAACTTATGATTGGCGCGCCGGACTGCATGCAGCCGGAAGTTTGATCATGTATGAAAGGCTGAGTCCTGAGGTGGAAATGAGCTGTCCGGCCCTGCTTATGAGAAATACGACGGACGATCCTACCTGGACTGCATTTATTTACCATGATCATGTCCACTGGTTCCCTGGGTCGGGCTATGTCGTCGAGAAGTTGTTTCGTGATTTTTATGCTCCTAAACTCTTCGCCACTAACACCGGCACATTTCGGGCCATCGAAGATAAAGCTGACTTTTTTGATCACATCTCAACGATGAAAGCAGAAGACTGGAAACCCGGCACGGTCGACGCGATCGCGACTGGCAGTAACGATGACAAACAAATCATCATCAAGGCGGTTAATTACGAATCCAATCCTAACACATTGATTGTACGACTAACGGGAACCTCAGTACCCGAAACAGCCCGGGTAACAGTTTATACCTTGACGGCTGGACTCAATGATGCACCATCGCTGGAAAATCCGTATAAAATAAAGCCTGTGGAGCACACAATACAGTACGCACAGGATTTGAACATAGATCTGGCACCATATACAGTGGTCGTTGTAGAGGTTAAGGCAGAATGATGTGGATACCTGTATGAGACACTTTTTTTTCAGATTAAAGGATTGAATAGACTTCGAGTATTTGTCCTATAATTAATATTATGTTCAATAGGGAATATGAATATAAAGGGAGACACTAATCTGTATCTCCCCTTTTATAAGAACTTTCAGAATTCTATTTCAAATTCTCAATTTTCTCCAATACTTCATTATACAGGTCCTCGAGCTGCAACCTGTAATAAATAGTTTTCAGCGTTTCAAGTGTGGCAACATCGGCTGGATTTAATGAATTGGCCTTTTCCATAGGTCCCCTGGCCTTCTTTAATTCTACATCAGCCAATGCTTTTGCCGCTTGATACTCCTTTGGATCTTCTTTTACGTTTGCAGCATCATATAACTCCACAGCATTGTTAAAATATAAGGCTCCAATATTGAAGTGTGCATTGAAATAATCAGGATCTATTGCCAAAGCATTGTTGTATGCTTCCAGGGCTAATTCCTTCTGTCCGATCTTCTCATAAAGGGTTCCCTGTGCAAAATATATGGATGGATTGTTAACCTCCATGGATTTGGCTATATCCAGGTATTTCAATCCCTCTTCTGCATTCCCTGCTGTCAGGTGGTGATTAATTAATTCAATTAT